>JAFKKW010000025.1 GCA_017304275.1 Hyphomicrobiales bacterium
GTCGTGCCCTACGAAACCGACGAGGTCACGCGCCTGATCATCGACGATCACGACGCGAAGGCGTTCGGCGCGGTCTCGCATCTGACGGTCGGCGGCTTCCGCGACTGGCTGCTCTCGGACGCGGCGACGGAGACGTCGCTCGCCGCGCTCGCCCCCGGCCTCACGCCCGAAATGGTGGCGGCCGTATCCAAGATATGCCGCGTACAGGATTTGGTGCTGATCGCGCAGAAATGCCGGGTCGTCACGAAGTTCCGCAATACCGTCGGACTGAAGGGGCGTCTCTCGACGCGCCTTCAGCCCAACCACCCGACCGACGATCCGACGGGCATCGCCGCCAGCATCGTCGACGGTCTGATGTACGGCAACGGCGACGCGGTGATCGGCATCAATCCGGCGACCGACAGCATTGCCGCCGTCACCACGCTGATCGAGATGCTGCACGAGATCATCCAGCGCTACGACATCCCCACCCAATCGTGCGTGCTGACCCACGTGACGACGAGCATCGAGGCCATCAATCGCGGCGCGCCGCTCGACCTCGTGTTCCAGTCCATCGCCGGCACGGAGGCTGCCAACAGCAGCTTCGGCATCAACCTCGCCTTGCTTCAAGAAGGCTACGACGCGGCACAAAGCCTGCAGCGCGGCACGGTGGGCAACAACGCCATGTATTTCGAGACCGGACAGGGCAGCGCGCTCTCCGCCAACGCGCATCACGGCGTCGACCAGCAGACGTTGGAGGCCCGCGCCTATGCGGTGGCACGCAAGTACCGCCCGTTGCTCGTCAACACCGTCGTTGGCTTCATTGGCCCCGAGTATCTCTACGACGGCAGGCAGATCATCCGCGCCGGCCTCGAGGACCACTTCTGCGGCAAGCTTCTAGGTGTGCCGATGGGCTGCGACATCTGCTACACGAACCATGCGGAAGCCGACCAGAACGACATGGACACGTTGCTGACGCTGCTCGGCGTCGCGGGCATCACGTTCATCATGGGCATTCCGGGATCGGACGACATCATGCTCAACTATCAGACGACCTCGTTCCACGATGCGCTCTACGCGCGCAAGGTGCTCGGTCTGAAACCCGCGCCCGAGTTCGAGGCATGGCTGCTCAGCGCCGGTATCTTCGAGCAAGGCGCCGATCTGAAGCTCGCCGATACGCTTCCGAAACCTTTCCAGCGCGCGCTGGCGCACCTTCACTGACTTCCGCAACGAGACCGCCCATGCCGGACGATTCCAAGCCCATCGTCGTCACCAATCCCTGGAGCAAGCTGCGCCAGTACACGCCGGCGCGGATCGCGCTCGGCCGGTCGGGAACGAGCCTGCCGACCGGGCCGCACCTCGAATTCCAGCTCGCGCACGCACGCGCCCGCAACGCGGTGCACCACGAGCTCAACATTGCGGCTCTCGAGGCGGCACTGCAGGCGCGGGCCGCCGGCCTCCCCGACTGCAACCTGTGGATGCTCAACCGCGAGCCGGTGGTGACCGCCCCGCGGGCGTGGGACGACCTGGGCGGGGCGTTCGCCGCCGCGGCCGAGGCGTCGCTCCTCCTCCACGCCTGGGAGCAGTCGCCCGGCCCGGTCGCCGACCGGCTCGCGCCGGTCGTGCTCGG
>JAFKKW010000375.1 GCA_017304275.1 Hyphomicrobiales bacterium
GCCAGTGCCCTGTCGGCTGCTTCGACGCGTCCGCCGGGGAAGACGAAGGTATCGGGCAGGAATACCTGATCGGGGCGACGACGGCCCATCAGCACGCGGGGGACGGCGCCCGAGCGATCGACGATCACGAGGGTTGCCGCATCGCGCGGCCGCAATGCCGGGCCAGTCCGCGTCGCGAGGTTCGGATTTTCTGCCTTGCGCCTTTCCGACATGAGGTGCCGTCCGGGGCCGTCAGCGCGTTGGCGGGTCGGGAACCGGATCGTCGGTGGCTCCGCCGAAACCATGCATCCGCAGCGCCCATTGCAGACCGACCAGCGCTCCTTTGACGCGCGGCAGCAGCCAGAGGCTCAACCCGACCGTCAGCGGTAGCCACAGCGCCATGTGGACCCAGGTCGGCGGCGCGATGTTCCGTTCCAGCAGGAGCACGCCGGCGATGACGACATGGCCGACGATCACCATCGTGAAATAGGGCGGCGCGTCATCCGCGCGCTGGTGATGCAATTCCTCGGCGCAGGCCGGGCAGGTGTCGGATACCTTGAGGAACTTGTGATAGAGCGCGCCGGTGCCGCACGCGGGGCATGTCTGGCGCCAGCCGCGCAGCAGCGCCATCTTGATGTCGCGCCGCGGCAGCTCTTCAGCCGGTGGCGTGGGGGTGTCGAACTCGATCATGCGTATCCTACTCCGGTTGCGCCAAGCATAGTGACGCGAAAGGGGGACCGAAACGCGACATTATGGGGCCGGGCTCAGCGGCGCCGACCGGCGCGGGGGCGGAAGCGATGGGCGCCTTTCAGGTGCAGGAGGGTGCCTTTTTTGCCCGCCGTCAACATCTCGAAGCGAATGGCGCCCGCCGAGGGAATGACCTCGACGAGGCGCACGGTGACCGGGTCTCCGAGCTGGAAGGTCTCGCCCGAGCGGTTGCCGACGAGGGCGTGCGCCTCCTCGACATGCGAGAAGAAATCCTGACCCAGCGTCGAGACCGGCACGAAGCCGTCCGCGCCCGTGTCCTTGAGCTTGACGAAAAGGCCCGAGCGCGTGACCCCGGCGATGCGGCCTTCGAAAGTCGCGTTGATGCGGTCGGCGAGATGGGCGGCGATCAGGCGGTCGATGGTCTCGCGCTCGGCGGCCATGGCGCGGCGCTCGGCGTCGGAAATCTCCTTCGCGGTGTCGGCGATGCGCGCGATCTCCTGGTCCTCGATGCCACCGGAGCCAAGCTTCAGGCCGCGGATCAGCGCCCGGTGCACGAGCAGGTCCGCATAGCGGCGGATGGGTGAGGTGAAGTGGGCATACTTGGCGAGGTTCAAGCCGAAGTGGCCGATGTTACTCGGCGTGTACTCGGCCTGCGCCTGGGAGCGCAGGATCACCTCGTTGACGAGCTCGGGAACTGGCATCGTCTTGGCGCGTGCGAGAATGCGGTTGAAGGCCTCGGGTTTGAGGCCGGTGCCAAGGGCGAGCTTGAGGTCCAGCGTTTCGAGGAAGTCGCGCAGGTTCTTCAGCTTCTCTTTCGAGGGCTCGTCGTGCACGCGGTAGACGGGCGGCATCTTGACGTGCTCGAGCGTCTCGGCGGCGGCGACGTTGGCCTGGATCATCATCTCCTCGATGAGGCGATGGGCATCGAGGCGCTCCGGAATGACGACGCGAGCGACGCGGCCTTCGGTATCGAGCAGGATCTTGCGCTCGGGCAGATCGAGGTCGAGGGGGCCGCGCTCCTCGCGGGCGCGGGTGAGCGCCGCGTAGGCTTGCCACAGCGGTAGCAGAGCGGTCTGCATCAGGGGCGCGCACTTGGCGGAGACGTCGCCGTCGATGGCGGCCTGGGCTTCCTGGTAGGAGAGCTTGGCGGCGCTTTTCATGACCGCACGCTGGAACTCGTGGCGCCGCTTCTTGCCGGATGCGTCGAAGATCATACGCACGGCGAGGCACGGGCGGTCCTCAAGCTCGCGCAACGAGCAGAGGTCGTTGGAGATGCGCTCGGGCAGCATCGGCACGACGCGATCCGGGAAATAGACCGAGTTGCCGCGCAGTTGCGCTTCCTTGTCGAGGCGCGTGCCGGGGCGCACGTAGTGGGCGACATCGGCAATGGCGACGATGACCATGAAGCCGCCGCGGTTCTTCGGATCGCTGTCGGGCTCGGCGTAGACGGCGTCGTCGTGGTCGCGCGCGTCGATGGGGTCGATGGTCAGGAGCGGCGTCTTGCGCAGATCGGTCCGGCCGTCGGGCTCGAAGGGGGCGAGCGCCTCGCTTTCGGCGATGACGGAGGCGGGGAAGTCGTCGGGGAGGCCATGCGCGTGCACGGCGATCAGGCTGATCTTGCGCTGATCGTCGGGGTTGCCGAGGCTCTCGAGCACGCGCGCTTCCGTCAGCGAATGGCGGTGCTTGGCCGACAGGTCGAAGCGTACGAGGTCGCCGTCCTTGGCGTCGCCGTCGTTGCCGGGGCGCACCGACCACGCCCGCAGCTCCTTGCGGTCGATGGGCTCGATGGTGCCGCCTCCGCCCTTGCGGGTGCGGAAGATGCCGAGCAGGCGGCGGCGGTCGCGGGGGAGGATCCTGATCGCCTCGGCCTCGTAGCGCGCGCCTTCGACGTCGGGCTCGTCGAGCTCCGTGACGCGGGCGAGGATGCGGTCGCCGATGCCGATGGCGGCGTCGCGCTCCTCGCCGCGGGCGCGATGGGTGAGGACGAGCACTTTGGGCGGCGCGCCGTCCGCGTCCTTCCAGACGGCGGGATGGGCGACGAGATCGCCGTCGCTGTCGCGTCCGGTGACTTCGAGCACGGTGACGGGCGGCAGCTTGCCCTTCTCTTGGAGTTCGCGCGTGGTGCCCGACAGCAAGCCTTCGGCCGTCATCTCCGCCAGGAGCTTCTTCAAGCCGACGCGGGCGTCGCCCTTGACGTTGAAGGCGCGCGCTATCTCGCGCTTGCCGGCCTTGCCGTCGTGCTCGCGCAGGAAGGTCAGGATCTCCTCGCGCGACGGCAACGTCTCGTCCGCGGGGCGGCGTCGTTTGCCGGGGGCCGTGCGGAAGCCCTTGCTTCCTTTGTGCGGGGATCTTTTGGGGGGTGGCTTTCTGGACATCGGCGGAGACTGTAGAAGCTTTCCGCCCGGGATTAAAGCGGGGCCGCCGAGGGAGGCTTTCAGTGCAAGGCGCTCGTCTGCTCCTCCACATGCTCCAGGATGTCGAGCTGCGGCAGATAGGCCTCGGAACTGATCTCGAACAACCCTAACAGGGTCGCAAACACGTTGTCGTGCGACCAGCGGCGGCGGCTGCGCTCGTCGATCGTGTCGAGCTTGAGCTCGTGCTTAATTCCTTCACCGAACCACATGACGGCCGGGACGTGCTTCTGGGCTTCGGGAGCCAGCGCGTACGGCGCCGCGTGAAGGTACATGCCGTATTCGCCGAGCGATTCGCCGTGGTCGCTGACATAGAACATGGCGGTCTCGAACCGGCTGTCGTTCCGCTTCAGAAGGCCGATGACCTCGGACAGGAAGTAGTCCGTATAAAGGATCGCATTGTCGTAGGTGTTGTGGATCTCCTCCGCCGTGCAGGAGCCGAGGTCGTTGGTCCGGCAGACGGGAGTGAAGCGCTCGAATTCCTTCGGGTAGCGTTTGTAGTAGGCCGGTCCGTGGTTGCCCATCTGGTGCAGGACGATCAGGATGTCGCCTTTCTGGGCGTCGATGTAGTCCTGCAAGTTGTGCAGCATGCCGATGTCGCGACATTCGCCGTCGTCGCAAACCGGGTTCAACTTGGAGGTCTTGAAATCCTCGTAGGTGACGTGGTCGGCGACGCCCTTCGAGCTGGAATTGTTGTCGCGCCAGAGCACACTTACGCCGGAGCGCGCAAGGACGTCGAGCACGTTGTCGCGGCCGATGGCTTTGTCGCGGTCGAAGTGCGCGCGGCCCAGGTTCGAGAACATGCAGGGTACGGACTTGGCGGTGGACGTATCGCACGACCAGAAGTCGGGAAAGTTGACGACGTTCTCGCGCCTCAGCAGCGGGGTCGTATCGGGAGTGTGACCGTTGAGCCCCCAGTGGTCGGCGCGCGCGGTCTCGCCAACCACCATGACGACGAGCTCGCGATGGACGTCGGTCGGCGGGATCTTGGCGTCGGCGCCGACGACGACGGGGGCGTGACCGGCAGGCTTCAGGGATCGCGACGCAAACTTGCCGACCGAATAGAGCGCGTAGGTCGGGACGACCTTCTGCACGACGTCGCGGTGCTCGCGCAAGAATGACGCATTGCGGGCGCTGAAGGGCACGATGGTGGCGAGGAGCACGCAGGCGGCTGCCGTCACGAGCTTCAGCCGGGAGAGTGTTTCCGTCCTCCAGGGAGCGTGCGCGAGCTTGGCGCGCCAGATTGCGGCGGACGGCAGTATGCCGAGAAGCAGCACGTAGATCAGCAACTGGGCATTGAAGAGATCACCAGCTTCCGCGGTGTCGGTCTCGAGCACGTTGGCGATCATCTGATGATCGAAGATGGTGCCGTACTTGATCGTGAAATAGGTCAGAACCGCGCTCATCAACAGGAACGCGATCAGGAGGGGTTTTACGAGCGCTCGGTGGCACACCGCCGACAGAACCAGCACGAAGATGGACGCGATCTGGAGCAGCAGGGCGCCCATAAAGATCAGCTTGTCGGTCGATGCGCCGAGCGCATTCACTGCGGAGGTGAAGAAGCCTACGTTGCAGAATACCGCGACGAAGATCGCAACGAGCACGATCAGTTCGTTGCTGGTCCAGGTTCTCGCCGGCTTTTTCATCGGTGCTCTGTCCGTTGGGAGGTGGTGCTCAACTGAATTCCGATTTGAGCTTTCGTTGGACGGAAATATGTCGGGCTGCTTACGGATTTTACAGCCGGCGCGATGCCTTTTGGCGGCGTCGGCTGTCACAAAGAAGCAAATTGCGTTTGTCGCCCGTGCGTTAGTCCCGTCTCGGACGACACGGGGGATTCGCTGGCGGCGCTATGATCAGCGTCTCGTCCTCGCGGCGGCGGACGTCATAGGAGCCGGGCGGCAGAGGCTCGCCGTCGCATTGGCCTGCGTTGTGAGGTCCGAGAACCTCGGCGCGGGTGACGGTCCTGATTTCGATCGTGGGGGCGGCGGAAAGGCGTCCGGCAAGCAATCCGAGCAACTCGACCAGGCGCTGGCGCCGCGTCGTTGCCCGCGAGATGATGGCCACGAGCGCCTCGTCCCGCATGCTCGTCCGGTCGGTCAGGCGAAAGCGGCCGCCGTAGTGCGCAGCATTGCTGATCAAAAGCCACGAGGTGCGCGACGCCTGTCCGTCTATTGTGATGTCGAACAGGTGCGGCCTCCGGAGCAGTGCGCGTAAGATCGGGCCGGCGTAGGCGAGCTTGCCGAGGATCGGAACCCACGCGCGCGACAGCTCCGCAGTCACGTCGCCATCGAACCCGGCGCCGAACATGAGCAGGAACAGCAGGCCGTTGACGAGCGCCCCTTTTATGGGATGGGCGGGGCCATGCATGAGGAGATCGGCGATTTCGGATGCTTTGGTGGGGAGCGCAAGCTCTTCGGCCAGGACATTGCCCGTGCCGTTGGGGATGACGCCGATCGGAACGTCCGGTCGAGTCAATCTTTCCGCGATGGCTCGAATGGTTCCGTCGCCGCCCGATATGACGACGGCATCGTGGACGGCGACCGTCGCTTGGTCGGGCATTGTCCCGTTTGCAAGCTCAACGAACGTGACCTGGGCGCCGCGTTTTGTAAGCTCTTCGGCGACATCACGCGCGCGGCCAATGCCGTTCCTGCCGGCGGCCGGATTATGGAGGATGAGAAACCGCTGCCGAGGACACGCGCCTTCAATCATGGACCGCCCATCGCGGGAGTTCCGGCGGCTTGTCTGCCGTCCGGCGCTGCCGGTTCGGCGCCGGGCCCGGGCTTCTTATTGTGTCAGCCTTCGGCAGAGGCTTTCGTCTTGGCTTTCGATGCAGGCTTTTTGCTCGGTGCCTTCGCGGAGGCTTTCGGCTTTGCCTTGGCTTTTGCCGGTTTGGCTTCGACCTCGGTATCGGCGTCCTTCGCTTTGGCTTTCGGCTTGGCCGCCTTCTTCGTGGGGGGCTTCTTGCCGCCCTTGGCCATGCGTTCCTGAAGCAGGCGGACGGCGTCGTCCATGGTCAGCGTCTCGGGCTTCGAGCCCTTCGGCACGGTGGCGTTGACCTTGTTCCAGCTCACATAGGGGCCGTACTTGCCGTCGAGGACCTGGACCTTGCCACCGCCCGGATGCTCGCCGAGGTCTTTCAGCACGGTCTTGACAGCCGCGCGGCCGAAACGACCGCCACCCTTGCCGGCGCGCTTCTCGGCCAGGAGCGTCACGGCGCGGTTGAGGCCGATCGAGAACACGTCCTCGATGCTGTCCACGTTGGCGTAGGTGCCGTCGTGCAAGATGAAGGGACCGTAGCGGCCGAGGCCGGCGGTGATCGGCGTGCCCGTCTCGGGGTGGATGCCGACCTCGCGCGGCAGCGAGAGAAGCTGCATCGCCTTTTCGAAATCGATCGTGGCGGCGTCGATGCCCTTGGGGATCGAGGAGCGTTTCGGCTTCTCGTCGCCTTCGCCCTCGCCGAGCTGAAGGTAGGGGCCGAAGCGGCCGCTCTTGACCAGCACGGGCAGGCCGGTGTCGGGATCGAAGCCCAACTCGCGGTCGCCTGCGGCGGCCGTGGCGTCGCCGGTGAGCTGGCGCGTGTATTTGCACTCGGGGTAGTTGCCGCAGCCAATGAAGGCGCCGTTCTTGCTCGACACCTTGAGCGAAAGGCGGCCGGTGCCGCACTTGGGGCAGAGGCGCGCATCGGAGCCGTCGGGCTTCGGCGGAAAGATGTGCGGGCCCAGGAGCTCGTTCAGGGCTTCGAGCACGTCGCCGACGCGCAGATCCTTGATCTCTTCGACGGCGTGCGTGAAGTCGCGCCAGAAGTCGCGCAGCACTTGCTTGTACTCCAGGTCGCCGGCCGAGATCAGGTCGAGCTTTTCCTCGAGGTCGGCCGTGAAGTCGAACTCGACGTACTTCTTGAAGAAGCTTTCGAGGAAGGCGATGACGAGGCGGCCCTTGTCCTCGGGGATCAGGCGCTTCTTGTCGATGCGGACGTAGTCGCGCTCCTGCAGCACGGCGAGCGTCGAGGCGTAGGTCGACGGGCGGCCGATGCCGAGCTCTTCCATCTTCTTGACGAGGGTGGCCTCCGAGTAGCGCGGCGGCGGCTGCGTGAAATGCTGCTCGGCCTCGACACCGCGATCGGTCAGGCGATCACCGCCGTTCAACGCGGGGAGGCGGCGGCTCGATTCCTCGTCGTCGGAGGTGTCGTCCTTGCCTTTATTGAGCGTCATGACGCGGTCGTCGCGGCCCTCGTCGTAGACCTTGAGGAAGCCGTCGAACTGGATCACGGAGCCGGTGGCGCGCAGCGTGTAGGTCTTGCCGTCGCGGCCCTTGACCTCGATGTCAGCCGTGGTCTGCTTGACCTCAGCGGAGGCCATCTGGCTGGCGACGGCGCGCTTCCAGATCAGCTCGTAGAGACGCGCCTGATCCTTGTCGAGATAGCGCGCGACGGAGGCGGGCGTGCGCGTGACGTCGGTGGGGCGGATGGCCTCGTGGGCCTCCTGCGCATTCTTGGCTTTCGTCTTATACTCGCGGATGAAGGGCGCGACGTAGCGCTGGGAATATTCGCGCGCGATCATGCCGCGAATGGCGTTGATGGCCTCGGGCACGATCGTGACGCCGTCGGTTCGCATATAGGTGATGAGGCCGACCGTCTCGCCGCCGACGTCGACGCCTTCATAGAGGCGCTGGGCGATCTGCATGGTCTGCTTGGCGGAGAAGCCGAGCTTGCGGGACGCATCCATCTGCAGGGTCGAAGTAGCGAACGGCGCGTAGGGGTTGCGCTTCACGTCACGGCTCTCGACGGAGACGACGCGGAACTCGCCCTTCTCGATGGCGCGTTTGATGGCGTGGGCGGTCTCGGTGTCCTTGATGTCGAGCTTCTTCAGCGCCGTGCCGTCGATGCCGTGCAGGCGCGCGGGAAACTCCTCGCCCTTCTGGGTCGCGAGCGTCGCCTCGATGGTCCAATACTCGTCGGTCCGGAAGGCCTCGATCTCGGCCTCGCGGTCGCAGACCAGGCGCAGCGCCACGGACTGCACGCGGCCGGCCGAGCGGGCACCGGGTAGTTTGCGCCACAACACGGGCGAGAGCGTGAAGCCGACGAGGTAGTCGAGGGCGCGGCGGGCGAGGTAGGCATCGACCAGCGGCTCGTCGATCTGGCGCGGCTCGGCGAGGGCGGCCAGGATCGCCTGCTTGGTGACGGCGTTGAAGGCCACGCGCTCGATCTCGAGCCCCTTCTTGATGGCCTTCTTCTGTTGGAGAATGTCGAGAAGGTGCCAGGAAATGGCCTCGCCTTCGCGATCGGGGTCGGTGGCGAGAATCAGCTTGTCGGCCTTTTTCACGGCCTCGGCGATCTCGCGGATGATCTTCTGGGAGCCGCTGTCGATCTCCCAGGTCATCTCGAAATCTTTATCGGGTGCCACGGAGCCGTCCTTGGACGGCAGGTCGCGCACGTGGCCGAAGGAGGCCAGCACTTTATAATTGGCGCCCAAGTACTTATTGATCGTCTTGGCCTTGGCGGCCGATTCCACGATGAGGACGTTCATGTGCGCTTTCTCTGGCCTCCGGCCGATGGGAACGATCCCGGCGCGCGGGCATAATCGCCGCCGTTCTACCTAGGATTGTCCGACGCGGTGCGCTGAAACTCGGGCCGGGAACATGGGGAAGGATCGACCGCCTGTCAAACGGCCAGCCCCTCGGGGTTACCTAGGGGCTGTGCACGGATCAATTAGTCCGTCGTCCTGTGTTCTCGGGATTCCTTATGAATTTCCGCTTAAGCAGGATTGGCGGGTGCGGCCGATTGGGCCAGCAGGGCACGGACGGCGGCTTCCAGCTCGGAATAGTGGCTGATGACGGCGTCCGGCCGCAGGGCCTCGATGGGGCCCTCGGCGTAGCCGAACGTACAGCCTACGACCGGGATTCCGGCGGCGCGGGCGGCGGCGATGTCGATCCCGGTATCCCCAATCATGATCGCGCTTTTGAGGTCGCCGCCGGCCATGCGGACGGCGCCGCGGATGTGGTCGGGGTGGGGCTTATACACTTCGAAGCTGTCGCGGCCGGCAACGGCGTCGAACAGGCGGTCGATCGCCAATTCCTTCAGAAGATGCTCGGCGAGCGCGAGCCGCTTGTTGGTGCAGACGGCCAGGCGGGCGCCCTCGGCGCGGAAGCCTTCAAGGGCTGCCACGGCGCCCTCGAAGGGGCGTGTCTCGCGGGCGATGTTGGGCCCGTAGTAGGCGAGGAAGCGGGTCAGGAGACGGTCGATCTCGGGCTCGGGTAGCGCGAGCCCGGTCTGGGCGAGGCCGTCGAGGCTCATGACAGCGCGTGATTGGTGGCGGCGACGAGATCGGGGAGCGAATCGACGAGCGTGCCATCGAGGTCGAAAACGAGGGTCGCGTTCTGCATGGCTTCGTGTAGGCGCATCGCACCGGTCCCGCAAGGTCGCGGCTTGCCGCGGACAGGGCCGGCGCGGGATTTCGTCCGTCTTGAAGCTTGCTCTCGCCCGGAACGACTGGCAGACAGGGATGGCTATTTGGAAGGACAGCGGATGGCGGTTGATAGCTTCAAACTGGCCGCGGCGCGGCGGGCTCTCGGCTTTGTGGAGCCCAGAATGCGACTGGGGCTCGGGACCGGCTCGACGGCATCCGTCTTCGTGGAGCTTCTGGGCGCGGATGTGCGCGGGGGGCTTTCGGTGCTGTGCGTGCCGACGTCGGAGCAGACACGTGTGCTGGCCGAGACGTTCGGCATTCCGCTTTCGACGCTCGACGAGACGCCGCTATTGGATCTCACCATCGATGGCGCAGACGAGCTCGATGGCGAGCTGC
>JAFKKW010000376.1 GCA_017304275.1 Hyphomicrobiales bacterium
CGCCCGGCCGTCGACGCCGACCAACTCGTCGACCCGGCGGGCGGAATGGGAGACGTCGACCTCGTCGAGGGCCGGCGGCTCCAGCGCCAGCCGACGCCCCATCGGCGAGCGCACCCAGAGCCGGAACGCCGCGATCGCGCAGGTTGATTGCGGACAGAAACGAAAAGCCGGTCACGGCATCGAGCTGGCCGGCGGAGAGCATCGGCTCGCGCACTGCCGGGCTGATCTTTTCGCTTTTGATCTTGCCGAGCTTGATGGAGCTGCCCAACTCGAAGGTGTCGCCATTTGCCAGCGTCAGCTCATGCTTTGCAGCATCGGTGGACTTCACGTCTCCGGTGACGGTCTGCGTTGCGGCGAGTGCTGCCGTCGACATTACGGCGAGGGCGGCGAGAGCCACGGGGGCAATTGCCTTCTTGGACATCGGATCGTCTCCAGGGTTTGTCGTTCCGGTTGCGGGGCCGCCGGTGAGGCGCGCCCATGCCCTTTGATATGCACCCGGCAGTTTTCGCCGTTCTGGCCGGAGGCATACGGATTCGTAAGATGTCGGCCTTTTCATCAAGCGGCGGCGCTCGGGAACGTGATGGCAACGCGCAACCCCGGATCGTGATCGTCGAGATCGATGCGCGCATCATGCAGCTCGGCAATGGCGGCGACGAGAGTCAGCCCGAGGCCGCTGCCGGGCGTTGAGCGTGCGCGCTCGAGCCTGTAGAGGCGGCGGAACACCTTCTCGCGCTCGTGGGCCGGGATGCCGGGGCCGTCGTCGATCAGCTCGGCGCGGAAGCCGTCGGGCTCGTCGTGCAGCTCGAGGACGATGTGGGTGCCCTGCGGGCAATGGCGAATGGCGTTCTCGATCAGGTTGGCGAAGAGCTGAACGAGAAGCTCGCGGTCTCCTTTAATGAGGGCCGGCTTCCAGCGTCCATCCGCCCACGCCAACTGCTGGCCGGCATCCTCCGCGACGGGCGCGTAGACATCCGCCACGTCATCGAGCACGGCGGCGAGATCGATGCTGGCGAACCGTGCCCGGCGCGCGCCGGCCTCGATCTGCGTAATGCGCAGCAGGGCGTCGAACGTTTCCATCATGGCGTCGAGGTCGCCGAGTGCGTCTCCGACGGCGAGGCGGAAGTCGTTGGTCGTGTGGGCGCTCCGGCGGGCGATGTCCAAACGCTGGCGCAGGCGGCCGACGGGTTTCTTGAGGTCGTGGGCGATGTCGGAGGACGACTGGTTCACGTTCTCGATCAGCGTCTGCAGGTGATCGAGGGTGTGGTTGACCTGGGCGCCGACGTGGTCGATGTCGTCTCCAGATCCCGACATGGGCACGCGGGCCTGGATCTTGCCCTCGGAGACCGCCGACAAGGTCTTGGCGAACGCATCGATGCGGTGTTGCGTGCGGCGCGCGATGAAGGCGCCGCAAAGCGCGCCGAGAAGGGTTGTCGCGATCAGGCCGATGCCCAGCACCTCGAGGAGGAAGAATTGCGTGCGCCGGAGGTCGCGGTTCGAGCTGCCGACGAGCAGGCGTCCGTCGGAGACGGGCTGCCATATGGCCTGAAACTGATCGTCCGCCTCGCCATTCGTCCACTCCGACTCGATGTCGGAACGGCGCAACGTCAGCCAGGTATCGGACGGCTTTATGCCGCTGACGTTGCCGGCGACGTGGCGGCCGGAGGCGTCCACCAGCTCAAAGATGAAGTCCGTATCGCGGACGGATCCGCCTTCACCCGTCACGGCCGCGGCGAGATCATCGAACCCTTTCTCCCTGTCGACCGCGAGCAGCGAGCCCATGGTCTCCTGCGTGCGATAGCGGATCTGGTCGCTCAGGCGCGACGTGATGCCGAAGAAGACGATGGCGAACAGAACGATGACGGTGGTGGCGAACAGGACAGTGAAGGTCGCCGCCAGTCTTACAGGCGTGCGCTTCAGCAGGGCGGATCTGCCGCTAAGGACGCTCATGCAGGCTGTAGCCGGCCCCGCGAATGGTGTGGATCAGCTCAGTCGGAAACGGCTTGTCGATCTTGGTGCGAAGGCGGGAGATGTGCGTCTCGACGACGCTCGTCTTGGGATCGAAGTGAAAGCTCCAGACCCGCTCGAGCAGCATGGTGCGCGTGACGACGCGTCCTTTGTTGCGCATCAGAACCTCGAGCAGGCGGAACTCGCGCGGCTGCAGATCGATCTCGGTGTCGCCGCGCGTAACCTTGCGCGTGATGAGGTCCAGCGCGAGGTCGCCGACCTTGAGACGTGTCTCCTCGCCCTTGAGGTGAGGGCGGCGCGCAAGAGCGTTGAGCCGGGCCAGGAGCTCGGAAAAGGAGAACGGCTTGACGAGGTAATCGTCGCCGCCCGCCTCGAGGCCATCGACGCGGTCATCGACGCCACCGAGCGCGGTTAGAAACAGGATCGGGGCCTTGCGGCCTGCGCGGCGCAGGGCCTTGACGATGTAGAGTCCTTCCTGCCCGGGAAGCATGCGGTCGATGATCAGGACGTCGTAATCCTCGGCCATGGCGCGTTCGAGACCGTCCCGGCCGTCGGCGAGATGGTCGATCGTGTTTCCTTCCTCCTCGAGGCCCTTGACGATGTAGGCGGACGTATCGGGATCGTCCTCGATCAGAAGTACACGCATGGCCGGCTTCCCTATGCGGAGGTGAAAATACCGATGTATTTTCGCTCCACTATAGCGGCGCGACATGATCGTCCGCTTACCGGCGCATTACGGATTGGTAAGGCAGACTTTGTCGCGCTCTCAGGCGGGTAGCGCTCGCGGGGCAGGCTCCACATCTGCCTCGAGTTCCTCGGGCCGGTGCTGGGCGGCGATGACGAGGTAGATGACGGGCAGGATGAAAAGCGTGAACAGCGTGCCGATCGCCATGCCGGTGACGAGCATGATGCCGATGCTGTTGCGTGCCTCCGCGCCGGCGCCGGTGACGAACACGAGCGGCAGGTGGCCGAAGACGGTGGCCGCGGTGGTCATCAGGATCGGTCTCAGGCGGGTCTTGGCGGCCTCGCGGATGGCGGCCAGCTTGTCGGCCCCCTGACGCTGCAACTCATTGGCGAAGGCGACAATGAGGATGCCGTTCTTGGCGATAAGGCCGACCAGCGTGATGAGGCCGATCTGACTGTAGATGTTGATGGTCGTGAAGCCGAGGAACGTGAAGAGGAGGGAGGCGGTGAGTGCGAGCGGCACCGAGCCGAGCAGCACGACGAGCGGGTCGCGGAAGCTGCCGAACTGGGCGACGAGCACCAGATAGATGAGCAGGATCGCGAAACCGAGCGTGCCGGCGAGCGTCGCCCCTTCCTGGCGGATCTGGCGGGATTCACCGGCATAATCGATGGTGTAATCGGCGGGCAGGATATTGCGTGCGGCTGCTTCGAGCGACCCGAGTGCCGCCGCCTTGGTGATGCCGGGTGCGACGCCGCCATAGACGCGGAAGCTGTCGGCCTGCTGGAAGCGGGCGAGCGTGCGCGGAGCGGTCTTCGTCTCGAGGCTGGCGAGGGCCGAGACCGGCACCTGCTTTCCGTCCCGCGTGCGGATCTTGTAGTCGAGCAAGCGGGCGGCGACGGCGCGATCGGCGAGGTTGACTTGCGGAATGACCTTGTAGGCGCGGCCCTCGCGCGTGAAGCGGTTGACGTAGTTGCCCGAGATCAGGGTTCCGAGCTGGCGTCCCACGTCGGCAAGGTCGAGACCGAGGTCGGCGACGCGCTCGCGATGGACGGTGACGATCACCTGCGGCAGGTCGATCTTGAGGTCGGTGTCGGCGAACATGAACTGGCCGCTCGCAAGCGCGGCTTCGACGAGCTTGCCGGCATACTCAGCCATCTGCTCCGGCGTACCCGGGCCCTTGAGCACCAGCTCGACGTCGTAGTTGCCGGCGCCCGGGAGCGCCGGCGGCAGCACCGGAAAGATCTGCAGCTCCTTGATCTTGGAGACGGCGCCGAAGACCTCGGGCTGAATCTCGTGGGCGGAGCGCTTGCGGTCGTGCCAGTTCTTGAGCAGGTAGCCGCCGAAGCCGTTGGAGGGGAAGACGATCTCGAACATGGCCTCGTATTCGGGAAGCGTCTTGCCGATATTCTGCACCTTGTCCATGTGACCGGCCGTGTAGGCGAGCGATGCGTCGGGTGCCGAGTTGACGATCAGAAGGATGAAGCCCTCGTCCTCGACGGGCGCGAGCTCCTGCGAGGAGAACATGTAGAGCGGCACGGCCAGCATGCAGATGAAGAGCGCGAAGACGATCACCTGCGCGCGCAGGTGCAGGATGACCTCGAGAGCGCGCCCATAGACGCGGGCCAGGCCGTCGAAGCAACGGTTGACGAAGCGGGCGTAGCGGCCCTCGTGCCCGCCTTCGGAGGCCGCGTAGGCGCTCATCACCGGAGACAGCGTGACGGCGACGAACCCCGAGACGATGACTGCGATGGCGAGCGTGAAGGCGAACTCCTTGAAGAGCACGCCGGTCAGGCCGTCGAGGAAGCCGATCGGCGCGTACACCGCGGCGAGCGTAATGGTCATGGCGATGATCGGCGTGAAGAGCTGGCGCGTGGAGACGAGCGCGGCCTTGGTTCGACTCATGCCGGACTGCATCAGGCGCGTCACGTTCTCCACCACGACGATGGCATCGTCGACCACGATGCCGACCGACAGCACGATGGCGAGCAGCGTCAGCAGGTTGAGCGAGAAGCCCATGGCCATCATGGCGGCTGCGGCGCCGATCAGGGAGATCGGGATGGTGACGAGCGGGACCAGTGCACTGCGCCACGATCCCAGGAACAGGAACACGATGAGGCCGACGATGAGCACCGTCTCGGAGAAGGTCTTGCCGATCTCCTTCAGCGAGTTCTCCATGTAGACGGTGCCGTCGTAGGCGAGGTCGATCTCCGTGCCCTCCGGCAGATCCTTGCGGATGTTCTGCAATTCGGCGCGCAGGGCGTAGGCGACGGCGATCTCGTTGGTGCCGGGCAGCGGCCAGACCGAAAGATAGACCGCGTCCTTGCCGTTGTGGCGGACGTTGGCGGTCTCCTCCTCGGCGCCCAGCTCGACGCGGCCGACGTCCGAGATGCGGACGATGTGGCTTCCGTCCTCACGCACGATCAGGCGCTCGAATTCCTCGGCGCTTTTGAGGTCCGTGTTGGCGAGCAAGTCGACCTGGACCTGACTGCCTTTGGTGCGGCCCACGGCGGCGAGAAAGTTATTGCGTGTCAGCGCCGCCTCGACGTCACTCGCGCCGAGGCCGAACGCAGCCAGGCGCTCTGCGTCGAGCCAGATACGCATCGCCTGCGGACGCGCGCCTTCGAGGCCGACACGCTGCACGTTCGGGATGGTGGAGAGGCGCGGCTGGATGTTGCGCGAGAGATAATCCGTGGTCTCCGGCGGCGCCATCTTTCGATCTCCTGGGGCAGCTCGCTGCGGATCTGGTCCATGCGGTTGCCGACCTCGGCCAGCGCTACCGTACTCGGATGGTTCAACTGCAAGCGTGCCGTTACGGTGCTGACGCCCGCCACGCTCGACGATTCGACGTAATCGATGCCGGTGATCGAGGATACCGCGCGCTCGATCGGCGTGGTGACGAAGCCGCGAATGCTGTCGGCGGAGGCTCCGATATAGACCGTGGTGATGACGATCGACGAGCTTTCGATGCGCGGATACTGCTGGATCGGGAGCTGCGTGATGGCGCGCAATCCGATCAGCACCAGCGCCAGGTTGACGACGATGGCGATCACAGGGCGGCGGACAAAGATCTCGATCGCGCGCATGGCCGTTCTTTCAGTTGACGCCGACTTCGGCCGGAGAGGCGGCAGTAGCGCCCGTGTCGACGAGCAACCCTTCGCGCAGCTTGAAGGAGCCCGAGGCGGCGATCAGCTCGCCGACCGTCACGCCGTCGTGGATGGCGATGTCGTCGCCCACCACGGCGCCGGTCGTGACCGTACGCATGCGCGCACGCATCTTTCCGTTTTCTTCGATGAGGACGAAGACGTGCTGTCCGTTCGGTGAGCGGCGGACTGCGGCGAGCGGAACGAGCACGGTCGGCTGTGGCGCGGATGTACTGACGGCCACGTCGACGAACGTTCCGGGACGCAGCGTCTCGCCGAAGCCGCGTGCGACGGCGCGGAACCGCACAGCGCGGCTTCCGGTGTCGGCGCGGTTGTCCTCGGCTGCGATCTCGGCGGTGGTTGTGCCGTCGGGAACGGCGGGACCGCTCAGCGTGACGCGGGTTCCGGGGCGGACGGCCGTGGCATCGTCCTGCGGCAGGGAGAAGTCGACGTAGGCGTCGGCGGCGGTGCCTTGTAGCGTTACGATGAGCGTTCCGGCGTCGAGGTAGGCGCCGGGCTGCCAATCGCTGATGCCGATGCGGGCGCGGAACGGCGCGACGATGCGCTTCTTGTCGACGATGACCTCGAGGTTGCGGGCGCGCGCGATGGCTGCGGCGTGCTCCTCCCGCGCGCGGTCCAACTCCTGCTGGTTGAACGCGGCGCTGTTGCGCAGGCCTTCCCGGCGTTCGAGCGTGATCTTCGCCAAGCGCGCATCGGCTTCTGCCGCGGCGAGCGCCGCCTCCTCCTGGCGCACGTCGAACTGCACCAGCAGCGCGCCTTCCTCGACGATGTCGCCCGACTTGAAGCCGACCGTCGCGATGACGCCGGCGATCTCGTTTCGGATGTCGACTTGGCGCAGTGCGGCGACGGATCCGATGGCACGCGTCGATCGGGACCACTCGCCCTTGCGGGCCCGCACCGACAACACAGCCTCGACCGGCTCAGGGGTCGATTGCGAGGCCGCTATCGCAGCCTGGATCTCGTTGTATTTATAGACACCCAGTCCACCGACGATACCGACGATGGCGAGGATGACTGCCAACCAAGCTACGGCGCGCCTCAGCATTTTTCCCCCGGGTGTCTTTGCGCGTCATCAAGCGAGCAATCGGGTGCTCGTTTTTGGAGGAGGACGTTTCCCCGGATGCCACGTTCCTGCGTGGCAGGGCCTCGGATTGCCTCTCGTCATATCCAGGACGTGCGGCATTCCTCCTACTCCGACATTGCCGCCGGAGTTTTTTCGTCTGTCGAGTGCCTTCTTCTGCCGGGAGGCAGTCAGGGTCAAGGGGAAGTCTGGGTGAGGGTTTCCGGGCGTGGCGCAACGGCAGCGCGCATTGCCCTGGTGTGGCAACTTGGCCGCGCTTTTCGGGGCTTTTGCCCAGAAAGGTTGCCGCCGTCAGTCCGCTGCCGGCCGGATGGCGATCCTGATAGTGTCCTTGCGGACCCCACTCACCTGGATGGAGAACGGCCCCGGGGCGACCTCGAAGCGGACGCTTTTGCGTAGGCCGTCACAGTCCTTGGAGCCGGTGTGGCCCGTCGCCTCGAGCGACGCGTCGTTCTGCACGACGTCGATCCAGCCGTTGGCCGAGAGCGTGACCTGATAATGAACGGGCTCTGCATTGCCCTCGAAGCTCACGACGCCGCCGAAGGTCTCCTTGTCGCCGGGTTTCGGGGTGCTGGTCGGCTTGGTGGGAAACGAGATATCGCCCACCGGCTTCAAAGCAATCTCGATCGCCTTGTCTGCCGGCGGGGCTGCGAGTGTGGTGCCGGATGCGACCTTCTCGCTGTCGGCGCTCGTCATCCACCCGCGCTCGGTCTCGAGCGGCCACAGGAAGTCGCTGCATCCGGTTTCGCCGGCCGCCACGCCGGGTATCGCGGACGCCGCCAGCATGGCGCCACCCGCCAGAAGGATCAGAAGCTTTCGCATCTCATTCCACCGCAACCATCACGTCGGATGCCTTGATCACGGCGGACGCCGTCATTCCCGACACGAGTTTCAATGCGTCGACCGCCTCGTTGGTGATCGACGCCGTAATGATACTGCCGCCGAGATCGATCTGGACATGCGCGGTCGTTGCACCCTTCTTCACGTCGACGATCTTGCCCGTGAGCACGTTGCGTGCGCTGATCTTCATGACCGCTTCCTTCTTCTGCCTGGCGAGTTGGGATCACCCTTATATAGCGCCAGGCAGAAGATTTGAAAGTCGCGGGCTAGAAGCGCACGCGCGCGGTCGCGAAGAACTGGCGGCCCGGCTGCGGGAAGCCATCTGAAAGGCTATAGTCCTCGTCGAGAATATTCATTGCGCCGAGTGTGAGCGTCGCATTGTCGTTGAAGGCGTACTCGGCCTGGAAGTTGAGCAGCGCATAGGCGCCGATGTTTACATAGTTGGGTTTGCCGGTGAAATTTCCGGGTGTCGGGCAAAGGCCGTTGTTTGCTTCGGTTGCGTTCGACGGATTTACGAGCGTCGAGCGACAGCTCGTCACGATCACGTTGCGATCGCTCGCGACTTCGAGGCTCGGCGTGAGAGTCAAAGCAGGCGTCGCCTTCCACGACGCATAGAAGAACGCTGAATGACGCGGCGTGCCCTCGACTTGCGTTGCCTTTGCGGCATCGATCTGCGCCTGTGTCGGCGGTGCCTGGGTTCCTACAGGTGCCGGGAATCTAGCCGAAGCGAAATCGATGTCGCGCTCAAGGTAGGTATAATTGCCGCCGATGCGGAGGGTGGGTGTTGCATCCCAGTCGGCCGACATTTCGAATCCATAGTGTTCGCCGTCGGCGTTAAATACAACGATGGAGCCGTTGGCGTTGGCGCCGGTAAATCCGTTTTGAATGCTGTCCTCGATGTCGGAATAGAAAACCGCCGAAGAAAGCTGGAGTGTGCCGAAAAGGCGATCGCTTATGCCCAGCTCGTAGTTGGTCGCGCGTTCGGCTTCGAGGTTCGGTTGCTCGGTTCGGCTGCCGAAGCGGCTGCTATAGCGATCGAACAGAGTCGGGAAGCGCGTGCGGCTCGAAACGCTAGCGTGGGCCTTGCCGTCGCGGCTATAGCTGTAGATGGCAGCGCCCTGCCAGTTCCACTCGTCCAGCTCGGGCAATGCCAGCACTGATCCGTCGGCCCTGGTGACCTCGTTGATGTCGTAACCGAGACCCGTCACGATATCGAGCTGGCGCATGGCATGGAATGTGTTTTCGACGTTGAAGGACCACGTCTCCTCCGATACCTCCTTGTACGCTCCGTATCCGGTGAATACGCCCGCCGCGTTATAGTTGCGTCCGCGTTCGGTGTGCACGTCGCTGCGATAATGGACGGAGCCCTTTAGCGTGTTCATCGGAATGAGCTCGGTGCCCATCTCAACGAAACCGCCGACGGAATGATCATCGTAAGGGCTATCTTGTAGGAGAAAAGTGAAGGGCTCCGGTGTCGCAAGCGTCGGTTGACGGAAGAACTCCACGATGTTGTCGAACGTATTGTAGTAGGCGTTCGTCTTGATGTAGGAGGCCTCGCCGATCTGCGTCTTCGACAGCCACGACAGAGTGGAAATGTTCCATTCCGGCCAGTTCCAGTAACGGGGGTTGTTCCCACTGAAATAGCCCTGCACGATCTGCCGATCGACGTGGAGCGGCGCTTCCTTCTCACTGTGCTGGTAAGTGTAGTTGACACTGTACTCGTCGGTGGCATTTGGCGTGAGGCCGATCTTGGCATTGACGCGCCAATCCTGGAAACTGGAGAAGTCGCGGTCGCCGCCGTCCTCATACGGGAAGAGGGCGACGTGACCCGGTCCAGGCGTCGAATATTGGGAAGGAGAGAAATCGTCCGATAAATTGAAGTGATCCTGATCGACGATGGTGCCGCTGATCTGAGCGTAGTAGCCCTTCTGGCGCGTGCCGGCGTAGGCGTAGCTGCTCCACTGGTTCATGTCGCTGACATCGCCGTTCATGACGATGCCGGCACGGCCTTCGAGCTCGACTTCCTTGGTGGGCTTACGGCTTACCATGTTGATGGCGCCGCCCATGCCGCCGGGGCCGTTCAGCACAGACACATAGCCCTTCTGCACCTGAACCTCGGCGAGGTCGGGCGTCAGGAAACGAGACATGTCGAGGCGGTTGTCGTACGGCAGGTTGATGCGCACGCCGTCGATGTAGAGCGGTACGTGAAGACGGTCGAAGCCGCGGACGTAGATGTCCCCCTCGTTGCGGCTATTGCCGGCGGTGTGGATCGTGACACCGGGCAAGAGGCTCACGGCCTTATCGAGCGACTGCTTGTTATAGGTCCACATCGCCTCGTTGGTGATGGCGGAACCGCCGATCATGTCGAGCTGGCCGAGCGTAAACGGCGCGACGGCGGGGCCTTCCACGACCACCGTGCCGGCCAGGTCGGATGGGCCGGGCGTGGGTGAGGCGCCGCTGCTTGCGGGCGTGATTTTCCGCTTCGCGGTTCTGCGCGGCGGCTCGGAGGGGGCCTGTACGACGACGGGAGGAAGCGGCGTTGCTTCGTCTGCCGTGACATCGCCGCCTGCGGTGGCGGCGCTTGCGTCCTGTGCGTTGGCCGATGATGTTGCAACGCAGAGGCCAGCCGCGGTTACTGCGGCAAACACGCACTTGTACATTCGGTTTTCCCCCAAGTGTAGCTTCGAGCCGGGTCGGCTCTTATTTCCCCATCTGCTATATTCACGTGAATATAACGTCGGACAAGTGCAAAATTGCATCACTTCAGTGAAAGTCACGGCTCTTGATTGCGAGCGTGCTCGACTGGCTGCGCGAGGCGCCGATTGTTTCCAGATCGAGCCGCTCCGCATCGCGGAGTTGCGCGAGGTGCGCGCTCAGGTCGATGAAGCTTTCGGCCAGGACGTGGACAACCTCGCCCGCGCGTTGCAGGCGGCCGCGCACGAGCAGGAAGCGCGCGGACATGATGGTGCGGCGGTTGCGGGCGAAGACTTTCGGCCAGACGATGATGTTGGCGCTGCCTGTCTCGTCCTCAAGGGTGAGGAAGACGACCTTTTTGCCGCCCGGCATCTGGCGGATGAGAACGAGGCCGGAAACGCTGATTTTCTGGGCGTCTCGCGTGAGAGCCGACTCGCGCAGGTGGGCGTTCGGCGTCACGCCGTCCCGTTCGAGGCGCTGGCGGAAGAACGACACAGGGTGCGCCTTCAATGACAGGCCTGTTGTCACGTAATCCTCCGCCACGTGCTCGGAGAGCGGCATCGCGGGCAAGGCGATCTTGGGCTCGGGAAAGAGCTCGTCGCCGGCGCGCATGTCAAAGAGGGGAAGCGTGTCGTTGCCCGGAATGCGTGCCTTGCGCTTTTCGCGCGTCTCTCCCGCTCCGATTGATAGACCGATCGCCGTCAGGCGACAGGCAGACCAGAGTGCCGCGCGGCGGTCGAGGCCCATGGAGCGGAAGGCGTCGGCGGCGGCGAGGCGCTCTATCGCGCCACGCGAGACGCCCCCGACGGCGGCGAGACGCTCCAGGCTTGCATAGCCGTTGCCGCGGGCAGCGACGAGGCTGTCCATTTCATTTTTGGAGAGGCCGTCGATCTGGCGCAGCCCGAGGCGCACAGCGAAGCGACGGGTGCCGGACGAGGCCGGCTCCAGCGTGCAGTCCCAATGGCTGAAGTTGACGTCGGCTTCGCGCACCTCGACGCCGTGGTCGCGCGCGTCGCGCACGAGCTGGGCCGGCTGGTAGAAACCCATCGGTTGGCTGTTCAGGATGGCGGCGCAGAAGACGTCCGGGTAGTGGCACTTCATCCAGGCGGAAGCGTAGACGAGCAGCGCGAAGCTCGCGGCGTGGCTTTCGGGGAACCCGTACTCGCCGAAACCCTCGATCTGGCCGAAGCAGCTTTCGACGAACGTGGGGTCGTAGCCGCGCGCGGTCATGCGCTGGATGAACTTGTCGCGATATTCGTGGACGTTGCCGTTGTGGCGGAAGGTGGCCATGGCGCGCCTGAGCCCATCCGCCTCGTCGGGCGTGAACTCGGCGGCGGTGATGGCGATCTGCATCGCCTGCTCCTGGAACAGCGGCACGCCCTTGGTGCGGCTCAGGACCTCCTTCAGTTCGTCGGGATTGTGCGGCGGAGCCGGCGAAGGATAGTGCTCCGGCTCGAGCTTGTCGCGCCGTCTCAGGTAGGGATGCACCATATTGCCCTGGATCGGGCCGGGACGGACGATGGCCACCTCGATGACGAGATCGTAGAACTCCTTGGGTCTCAAGCGCGGCAGCATCGACATCTGGGCGCGGCTCTCGACCTGGAACACGCCGATCGAGTCGGCGTGGCTCAGCATCTCGTAGACCCCGTCGGCATCAGGTGTGCCATCGCCCGGGATGGTGGCGAGCGTGAACGGTCTCTTATAGTGACTCTTCAGGAGATCGAGACCGCGCCGCAGCATGCTCAGCATGCCGAGCGCGAGCACGTCGACCTTCATCAGGCCGAGCGTGTCGATATCGTCCTTGTCCCACTCGATGAAGGTCCGTTTCTCCATGGCGGCGTTGGCGATGGGCACGGTCTCGTCGAGACGCCGCTTGGTCAGGATGAAGCCGCCGACGTGCTGGGAGAGATGGCGTGGGAAGCCCAGAAGCTCGCGCGCGAGCAGGATCGACTGACGGATCTGCGGGTTCGCGGGATCGAAGCCCGCCTCGCGGATATGCTTGTCGGGCAGGCCATCGGCGTGGCTGCCCCAGACCGTCCTGGCGAGCGCGGCGGTGACATCCGGCGTGAGGCCCATGGCCTTGCCGACCTCGCGGATGGCACGGCGCGAGCGGTAGTGGATGACGGTAGCGCAGATGGCTGCGTATTCGCGGCCGTAGCGCTCGTAGACATATTGAATGACCTCCTCGCGCCGCTCGTGCTCGAAGTCGACGTCGATGTCGGGTGGCTCGCCGCGCTGCTCGGAAAGAAAGCGGGCAAAGAGAAGGTTGCTGGTTGCGGGATCGATCTCCGTAATGCGGAGGCAAAAGCAGATGGCGCTATTGGCGGCGGAGCCGCGACCCTGGCAGAGGATATCCCTCTTGCGTGCCTCCTTAACGACGTCATGCACGGTGAGGAAGTAGCGCGCGTAGTTCAGTTTGGCGATGAGCGACAGCTCCTCGTTGAGTTGGTCGACAACCTTCTTGGGGACGCCTTTCGGATAGCGATCGCGCGCGCCGGCCCAGGTCAGATCCTCAAGGTGCTCTTGAGCGGTCTTGCCGGGCGGCACCGGCTCGTCGGGATACTCGTTCTGAAGCTCGTCGAGCTTGAAGCGGATGGCATCGGCGATTTCGATCGTGCGCGCGATGGCCTCGGGAAATGCGCTGAACAGGCGCGCCATCTCGGCCGGCGGCTTCAGGTGGCGCTCGGCGTTGATGGCGAGGCGGAAGCCGGCCTCGTGGATCGTGCATTTCTCGCGGATGCAGGTGACGACGTCGGCAAGGGCGCGGCGCTCGGGTGTGTGGTAGTGCACGTCGCCCACGGCAACGAGAGGTGTTCCGGCGCGTTTTCCGGGCGCGTGTAGGGTACCGAGACGGCGCGGCTCGTCGCCGCGGTAGCCGTGGATGCCGGCAAGGTAGCTGCGGCCGCGCGCAACCTGCGCGAGCCGTTCGAGGCGCTGGGTGAAGCTCGCGCTCAGCTCTTCGGGGGGCAACGCGACGAAGATCTGGCCCTCTGCTGCGTCGAGAATGTCCTTGAAGGTGATGAGACAATCGGTGTGCTCCTGGTTCGAGGTCTTGAGCTTTCCTGCTGTCAGCAGGCGGCAGAGGCGGGCGTAGGCCTCGCGGTCGGTCGGATAGGCGAAGCATTCGAAGCCGTCGACGGTGACGAGGCGCACGCCGACGATCAGCTTCAGGCCGAGCTTGTTCTTCTTCCAGGCATCGAAGGCGCGGACGACGCCGGCAAAGCTGTTGCGGTCGGTGACGGCGATGGCCGCGAGGCCGAGCTCCTCCGCAGCCGTGACCATCTCGGCAGGGTGGGATGCACCGCGCAGGAACGAGAAATTGGTGGTGACGGTCAACTCGGCGTAGCGGGTCATGGCAGCCCTCTCCTAGAGGGCGTGTTGCCAACGGACTGCGGCAAACGTGTCTGGACCCCGACCTCCGTCGGGGTGACGTTGCAGGTGGAAACGCCGCTTGCCCAACTCCCACCGTCATCCCGGCGCAGGCCGGGATCCAGACGTGTCTCAGATGTGCGCTTGGTTGTTGGAGGGGAAGCGATGGTGCATGCCGGAGGCGTGCCTTCGTCACGACGCGCGCGAGCGCCGGGACCCAGCAAGAAGCTTGAAGGGGTGGAGATTGTAGGGCGATAGGCGCTTTGCGCTTGATTCCGGCTCGGCGCATCCCCCAGCTTTGCCGGGGTCGCATGGCCGGAATGACAGGTGTTGGGATCGCTCATGCTCATGCGAACATCCCGTGCACGAACCAGCGGGGGGCGGCGGTCTCGCGGCCGGGGATGCCTTCGCGGTAAAGCCAAAGGCGGCGGCCGGCATCGTCCTCGACGAGGTAGTAGTCGCGCGTGGGCTCGTGCGTCTTTCTGCGCCACCATTCGGCGGCGATGCGCTGCGGCCCTTCAGCGTGGGCGATCGTGTGCAGCTTGCCGCGCCAGCGCAGCCGTTGCGGGGGGCCGTCCGGCATGAGCGCGATGACGTCTGCGGGCTCGGCGCGCGGTAGCAGCAACGGGGGGCGCGTCCCTTTGACCGGCGACCAGACCGCTGCTTCGTCTGGTGCCTCCGTTCGTTTCTCGCTGCGTTCGGGCCAATGGCTGGCAACGGGTACCAAGTGGCGCACGCTATCCGGACCCAAGCGTTGGCGCAGCGCGTCGAGCAACGCGGTGCATCGCCGTGAGCGCTCGCTCTCCTCGGAATCTGACGTGAGCGTCTGCTGGCGTGAGGTCATTCGTTCAGCGACG
>JAFKKW010000377.1 GCA_017304275.1 Hyphomicrobiales bacterium
TTCGATTAATATCCCCCCTTAGCCAGATATAGAACGCCGGTCGCCTTGCGACCCGGCGTTCATCACACCAGTCTTTATTGGTGCGCCCCCAGCAACAAGGAGCACGAGCGCCATGGATGCGCTATTAAGTCCTGACATATAGAGGGCGGGCGCTTCGAACAGTGAAGACGCTGCTGGCCTGCTCAAGGCGCTCGCCAACCCGCATCGCCTGATGATCCTGTGCGAACTGCACAACGGCGAGCGGTCGGTGTCGGCGCTGGAGACGGTCGTGCCGCCCAGCCAATCTGCGCTCTCGCAGCACCTTGCAAAGCTTCGGGAGGGCGGTTTTGTCGCGACGCGGCGCGAAGCCCAGACCATTTACTACAGCTTGGCGGATAATCGCGTGGCCCGCCTCATCGGTGTTTTGCACGAGCTGTTTTGTGCTCCTGCCAGTAGCAGAAGCCTCTGAAGTAGCCTTGGCCGCGCGTTCCTGCCGTCAACAGGCCCTGCAAGCCGAGATCAAAGCTACGCGCGACCGTCACGCATCTCTTGCCGGAGAGCTGCGCACCGATATGCAGGACGCGCGACTGTTGGCAAAGGAGGCGCAGGCCGAGATGGCTAAAACGATGGAACAGCGCCTCGACAGGCCGCGGAGCGGCAACCGGAGCCCCAAACAAGGGCGCGACCGCGATTTTGATCGCGGGCGGTAGAACTCTTATGCGCCGGACACATCCGGCGGCATCCGCGCCGTATGGAAGACGTGCAGGACTTGCAGCTCATCCTCGCGCACGCGGTAATGGATGCGGTAAGGGATGCCTGCAATGGACAGCGCCCGGGTCGGGCCGCCTTCCCATGCGCGCCCCAGCTCAGGGAACGTGCCAAGGCTTTCCACGGCGCGCCGGATGCGGGCAAGCGTCCGTTTGGCAGCGGGCGGATTGTCTACGGCGATGTGCTTGTGAATGGCCCGGAGATCGGCGCGAGCCGACGGCGTAACGACGACCTTCAACGCCCGGCGCTCTCCACGCCCAGCTCGGCCCACACATCCTCGACGGGGATCAGCTTGCCCTCGTCGGCTTCCTTCACCGCAGCGGCAAGGCCCTTGTTCACCGCCGCGATATATTCGGCGTCGGTGCGCTCTTTCTGTTCAGCCGTAAGCTCCTCTGGAGCAGGCTTTTCGTCTTTAAGTGTCGGCATCATCTATCCTTTTGTTCAGGATACCATACCTAAAGCAGCCTTGTCATGTTTCAAGGCAATGCCGCGCCACCCGCCCAGTGAGCGCGGAATTCCAGCGGCACCTGCGAGTTCGGCGAATCCGGATGTAAACGCATCGCACGGCAGCGGCGTTCGGCCTTCCCGCCTGCACCATGCACGGTAGCCATCCTGCAACTGTTCCGCAGCTAACGCCGACTTCGCGGCAGGTACGAGGCCTGCGAGACAAAAATCCTCGACGGAGCCGATTGCGGCATCGTTGTCCGGCCTGGCCTTTCGCTCAGGCGCAGAATGACCGCTGGCAAGGAACAGGCCCAGCGACGCGCCGATCTCGACAAGCGCTGCGACGGCAATGGTCAGCGCAAGGCGCGCACCTGCCGGTCACCGCGTAAGCCCAGCACTTCGTCCTCGGTCATCAGCTTGCGCTGCTGTTTGGACTTCATCCGCTCAAGCTTGCCGAAATGCGCGGCTTCCTTCACGGCTGAAGGCACATCCTCGCCCGTCATCGCCCGCTGCACGGCCTGACGCTTTTGGCGGCGCGCCTCGTCCTGCATGCGCTTGTCGTCGTATTCCAGCGTCTCGCTGCCGAGCATGTTCGCAATGAACCGCGCGGTGTCGAAATCGCGCGCCACCGCATAAAGTGATAAAAATAAGTTGACTATTGAACTTAATTACCGGCCTAGCAGCACGAGAGGAGCCAGAAGGTGATTTTTAACACGCATTCCAAGCCCAATCAGTGGCCTTTGCCCAAGCCAAATCAGAGTGTAGCCGGACAAAAGCTGGAGCCCAGTTCGGTAGAACCCAACTTGGCACGATCGCCCCGCTCGAAGCCTTCGAAGGCAAACCCGATATTTCTGCGCAAAGCCGCTATCTAAAAAAATACTTCAAGATTGACCCGGCGCCGGGCAAGTGAAGCCCCGCTCCGCGAACCCTAGACCGCCTTCTGGGCCAGCCGCGCCTCAATCGCCCCCACCGACCGGGACAGTTCATCGGCGATCTCGAGCTCCGATTTTCCTTCCCGCTTCAGCCGCCGCATCATCTGGTCCTCCTTGCGCGACCAGCGCCGCCCTTCCCTGACTGGTCGCCCATTGGCAATCGCCGCAAGCTGCTCCATGCGGGTTCCCGCCCCCAGCTCCTCGCGCAGCCGTCGCTTCTCCTCGGCCCGGGCGCTATAGCCATCGAACGCCTGGTTGTTAGTCAGCGCCACGCCGCGCCCACTGAGCAGATCAATCCAGAACACCTCGGCCATCAGCGCGGCCCGTTCACTCTCGCAATCCTGCAGGATAAAAAACTGAGGCTCCTGCCCTGCGGTCAGGATCTCTCGAATACAAAGACCACAGATGGTTTCTCCTGCTTCCAGATGCTGCCCGCTACGCAGGTCCAGCCGCGATGTGTGCCCGACATAGAAAACCTTCCGGCAGCGCGGATCGACGATGGCGTAGATGACGAAACTCACCTTTCCAGTTTACCGCAACACACCCCATATCTTCCATCTCCGCATACAGCCGTATGCTTGGCTCAGGCCGCCAAGCCGCGGCCACACTCCCTCGCCCAGCACTCCCGGGGCAAAGCAGTTTTGAGGCTGGAATGTTGACCGGTTCAGGCCTACGCTAAGTGTGCTGGCGAACGCACGTGCCGGCTGCGATCCAAGGTCCACTGCTGCCTAATTCGTCTAAGGACGCCCGGCGGTGATGGATCAAAATTGGATCAAAATCAGCCTGAATCCCTGAAGCGGAATCCGATAAGTACTTGAAGGATATTGGTCGGAGCGGGGAGATTTGAACTCCCGACCCCCAGTCCCCCAGACTGGTGCGCTAACCAGGCTGCGCTACGCTCCGACTTCGGCCCCCCTTATGTATGGCTCAGGGGCTCCGGTCAACGTCTCGTTCCATGCCGCCCCCGAGAAGCGTCCCGATTGCGGCGGCGACCTCCAGACTCTCTGCAAAGGCGGAGCTTCTCACCCGGCGTCGAGCGCCACTGCCGCCCCAGTCCGGAGCGGACCGGCCGCCCTGCAAGCGTTCGAGACTCATCCGACGCTGCGCGAAAGGGGTGGGCGCAAACGCCATCGCCCGAAGCGGCCTCGCTTCGGGCGATGGTGCTCTATTGGTCTGCGAGCGGTTACGCTCCCACTGCGCGCGCGCGGCGCGGGACACGGACAGGCTCCGGCTTGCCCAGCGTCTCGAGCAGGATCGCGCGGCACTGCTCCAGCTCCTTGATCGCAGCCTCAACGGCCGCCAACTGGTCGACGGCGCTGGCGCGGCCCCGCGCACCTCTGTTGCGCATCGCGACAGAGGCACGGCCGGTGCCGATGCTCGGCACGTTCGCAGGAAGGGCGCGCGCATCCGGCGCGAGGTTGCGCCCGGCGGCAACGGCCCGCCCATCGCTCGGCGCGCGACCATGCTGTTTCACATGATCAATGCCCTGCTCGCGCAAAATCTTCTGCACGCCCTTGATGGTATAGCCCTCGGCGTGGAGCAGATGGCGGATGCCACGCAAGAGCTCCATATCCTCCGGCCGATAGTACCGGCGTCCGCCGCCCCGCTTCATGGGCCGAACCTGCGGGAAGCGTGCTTCCCAGAATCTCAGAACATGCTTCTGCACATCGAGCTCATCAGCAACCTCACTGATGGTTCGAAAAGCCTCCGCCGCCTTGCTCATCGTTACCCCTCGATGCCTTGGCCATGGATAAACCGGCTTATGCCGATCCTGTGCTTCGCTGATGCACGGCGCGGCCCGCATGAACCTTGTGCGGGAAAAAACGACCCCACGAGTGCATCCCGATTTGCATGAAGATGCGCGAACGCCAACGCCACAGCTTGCTTCGACAATCATACTGCCATCGCCGCGCGCCGTCTCGATCAATCGAATCGGAAGGTCACAGCTTTTTTCGAAACTGCATGCGACTCATCGCAGCTCGACGGTCAGCTTGTCGAACGCTTGTTGGGTTTTTTACGGCAAGTGATGGAGAGGCGAGCAGATTTTCTTTTGCCGTGCTCATCCGGCGCGCCGCGCGGGCTCCCGGATTTCAAACCGGCCGCGCAGACATTCTTGCGTGCACGTCAGGCGCGCGTGGCCATGGACCGCGAGCCCGACGAACCGGCCGCTTCGCTAATCGGCGCTCTTGCCTCGCCGCGAGCGCCCGGAGTTGATCCGGTCTTTCATGATGTTGCTCGGACGGAAGACCAGCACGCGGCGCGGCGTGATCGGTACCTCCTTGCCGGTCTTGGGATTACGGCCGATGCGCTCGCCCTTCTGGCGAATGCCGAAAGAGCCGAACGAGGACAGCTTGACCTGTTCTCCACGCGCCAAGCTCTCCGAGATCTCGTTCAATACGAGCTCGACGAGTTCCTGAGATTCGTTCCTTGGCAGCCCGACTTTTCGAACCACTGCCTCGGCCAAATCGGCACGTGTCAGTGTCTTCCCGCTCATAGCGCTGCGCCTCCCCAGCTAGGTATTGTTCCTGATGCTACCGAGGCGCGAGGCTGCGGTCAAACGAAAGATCGCAACAAGCAACTGAAATCGCAAGAAGAATTAGGTATGCTTTAAAGCGTCCCTGGAAAGACCATCCGCTGGCTGACTTGTGCGATGCACCATCGTCAACCTCGCATTTGCGAGATTACCAGCGCGCCAGCGCGGCGCCCCAGGTAAATCCGCCACCCATGGCTTCCATGAGGATCAGGCTTCCGTCCCGCACGCGACGCTCCTCGAACGCCTGATTGAGTGCCAGCGGGATCGATGCGGCCGATGTATTTCCGTGCTTTTCGAGCGTCTTGACGATCTTGTCCTGGCTGATGCCAAGCTTTTTCGCGATACCGTCCAGAATCCGGACGTTGGCCTGGTGGGGAATGAACAGGTCGATCTCGTCGGCGGCGTAGCCGGTGGCGACCAATGTTTCCTCGATCACGCCCGAGATCTTTTGCACTGCATGACGGAACACCTCGCGGCCGTTCATGCGCAAATGGCCCACGGTCTTCGTCGAGCCCGGGCCGCCATCCACATAAAGTAAATCCTCGAAGCGGCCATCGGACCGGATGAGGGTCGACAGGATGCCCCGGTCGTCGCGCGTGCCATGCTGCGGCTGGGCTTCGAGCACGATCGCTCCCGCGCCATCGCCGAACAGCACGCACGTGGAGCGGTCCGTCCAGTCCAGAATCCGCGAGAAGGTCTCGGCGCCGATGACGAGGGCGCGGTTGGACTGGCCGGTCTTGATGAAGTTGTCGGCAACGGCGAGCGCGTAAACGAAACCGGAGCACACGGCCTGGACATCGAACGCGGCCCCCTTGGTCACGCCGAGGCCGGACTGGATTCTCACCGCCGTCGACGGGAACGTGCGATCCGGCGTCGCCGTCGCGCAAACGACCAGGTCGATATCCACCGGATCGATGCCGGCGCGCACCAGCGCCTGATGGGAGGCGGCGATGCCGAGGGTAGACGTCAGCTCCTCGTCGTCCGCGATGTGGCGCTGACGGATGCCACTTCGCTCGACAATCCATTCGTCGGACGTATCGACGATCTTGGCCAGATCGGCGTTGGTCACGATGCGCTTCGGAAGATGGGCTCCCACGCCGCGGATGACCGATCGAATAACTGCCAAGGTATCCTCTACCGTTCTGGTTCTTGGGGCCTAGGCCCGGTGCTCGCCCGAGGCCGGCTGCTCAGCGGCAAGCCGGCCGTGGAACGTCTCAAGATCGGCGGCCAGACGCGGAAGCAGACCGCTCTCGGCCATTTCGTAGCCGAGATCGACGGCGCTCGCAAAGCCCAGCGCGTCCGTCCCGCCGTGGCTTTTGACCGCGATGCCGTTCAAGCCCAGGAACGTGCCGCCGTTGACGCGTCTGGGGTCCATTTTCTCCTTGAGGACGCGGAACCCGCCGCGCGCCAGGAGCGCGCCCAGCCGCGACAGCCACGTGCGCATCATGGCATCCTTAAGATACTGACCGATCTGGCGTGCCGTGCCCTCGGCGGTCTTGAGCGCGATGTTGCCCGCGAAGCCTTCGACCACGACCACGTCGACCTTACCCTGCCCGATCTCGTCCCCCTCGATGAAGCCGCTATAGGCGAGCGGAAGGTCCGCTTGCTTCAAAAGGGTGTGCGCCTCCTTGACCTCCTCGGCGCCCTTGATCTCCTCAACGCCGACGTTCAGCAGGCCCACCGTCGGGCGCTCGACATGGAACAGCGCGCGCGCCATGGCGGCTCCCATGAGCGCGAATTCCGCGAGTTGGCCGGTGGTTGCGCCGATGTTCGCGCCGACGTCCAGCACAATGCACTCGGCGGTGACGGTCGGCCAAAGCGCGGCGATGGCCGGGCGCTCGATGCCTTTCATGGGGCGCAGGATCAGCTTGGCCATAGCCATCAGCGCCCCGGTATTGCCGGCCGAGACGGCGGCGTGGGCTTCGCCCGCTTTCACGGCCTCGAGCGCAAGCCACATGCTGGAGCCCTTGCCGCGGCGCAGCGCCTGGCTCGGCTTCTCGTCCATGGCGACGACCTGGGTCGTGTGCACGATGCGCGCGCGCGCTGCGAGCGTCGGATGGGCTGCGAGAACCGGCGCGATGCGCGCCTCATCGCCGAAAAAGATAAAGCTCAGCGCGGGATGGCGTTCGAGCGATAGCGCCGCCCCCGGGACCACGACCTCAGGACCGTGGTCGCCCCCCATGGCGTCGAGCGCCAATGTCCGCGGCTGAGCCATCTCGCGATTTTCTACTCAAAAGAAATAGGACGCCAGCGTCCCCCCAGACGAGGCCTGCGGAAAATACCTGTTTGCACCTGCGAAACAACCCATTTCCTTAGGTACGCAGGGGACAAGGGGCAAAACGCTTGAAATCTGTGCGCCCGTAACCGCTTGCCGGGTTGAGCCGGCCCGGCGCTCAGGTCAGGAGCGAGGTTTGAGCTTGGCCAACGCGGCAAACGGACTTGCCGCGTCTGGATCGGCCGCAAGCTTCGGGTCGACCCAATCGAATGCGGCGCCCTCCTTGCGCGGGTAGGACGGCAGAGCGGCGGACAGAACGCCGAAGACCATCGTGCCCACCTCGATGCGGCCGTCCTCGATCGGCTCCGTGTCGGGAACGCTCGACACCTCCCGATCGCCCGCGACGGGCTCCTGATCCACCAGCTCGGCGGCGGGCGCCAGCTCGATGGCGAATGCCTCGGACAAACGCGCCGGAACCGGATCGAGCGTCACCACGCAGGCCTGCGTCACGTCCGCCTCGAGCGTTCCCGTGAATTTATAGCGGCCGTTGCCCTGCGGCTTGATCTCGTAAGCCACGCGCACGCGCTCGCAGGAGGGGATGTCGAGCTCGCGCGCAAGTTCGATCAGCTCCTCGCCGGTCGCGGCGCGCGTGACGCTCACGCCGCGCTCGGGGATGTCGGTCACGAGATGGAACCAGTCGCGCAGAGCGGTCATATGGCACCTCCTGAGTGCGAAAGTTCGGGCGGCCTGGCCAACACAGCGAGAAGCTGGCCGGCCGGCACGGCGCGGAGATCTTCAACCGATTTCAGCGCGATGCGGGCCAGGGCCTCGGCGCCGGCGGGATGAGCATCGAGGCCGGGCACCGTTGCCGCGATCTCGCGCCCGAGCGCCTGGATCGGCTCGGGCATCGTTGCCGCGCGACGGTAGGCCAGACACCGCTCGCCGAGCGCCTGGGCGGCACGTTTCACCTTCTTCGGCACCGAGAGGTCGCCCACGCCCATCTCGCGCAGGCTGTCGTCGATGTCGGTGACGAAGGTTTCGGCGAGCATGCGGGCCACGCGGCGCGCACGGGCATCGCCGGCCTGGAGCCGGTCAAGAACCGGGAACATCAGCAGAATAATCATGGCGGTGCGGCCTTCCGGGGTATCTGGGACACCATGATCGGTGAAATACGCGGGACGGCGGGCCTGGGCCACGATCGCGCCATAAAAGTCGATTGCTGTGCGCCGGTCTTGGGCTCTGCTTCTAAACCAGGAGAGCACGTGGGGTTTTCAACCTCTTCCTGCAGGGGACCGAGAATAGCCCGCCGTTGCTTTGCGGCCTCCTTTTAGCTAAGGGCGGGACTTGAGCACAGGGGTTTCATGAGTCTCCCAGGGGGTCATTCCGAAATGCGCCGTCATGACGCGCCGGGCCGAAACACGGAGCGCGAGGGGGCCAGAGAGCTGGCCTTGAGCGTGCTCATGCCCGCGCTGCTCGCGGCCGTGGTGCTGATCTCCGCCTGCAGCGAGCAAATCACCAAGCATGGGCACCTGTTCCGCGAGTCCGACATCTCGCAGGTGCAGCCCGGCATGGGCCAGGAGCAGGTCAAGCTCGTGCTCGGCAGCCCGACCACGACCACCACCTACGGCAACGGCTCGGTCTACTATTACATCTCGAGCACCGAAAAGCGGGTGGCGTTCATGTCGGGCAGCGAGGTGGACCGGCAGGTGCTCGCCGTCTACTTCACGCCGACGGCAACCGTCGAACGCGTGGCCAACTACGGCATGAAGGACGGCAAGGTGTTCGACTTCGTGTCGCGCACGACGCCGGCGCCGGGCGGCAACGAGGACGGTTTGCTCAAGCAGCTCTTCCGCAACCTCGGCACGAAGCAGATCTTCGGCACGGATTGAGCGCGTTCAGGTCTTATGGAACCGGGACGTCATGCCCTCCCTCTTGTGGAGCGCGTGAGCGGAAATGGGCGCGGGTCCCGACCTGCATCGGGATGACGTCGATCGGAGGCGAGGCTGCCGGCCTTCGGCTCTCCCTCGGCGGTAAAACGTGCCCTTTCAGAATGAAAGGCCCCGCGTGGGGCCTTTCTGGCGTCGTTCAGGCGCTTCTCCTACAGCTTTTTACTTTTTCAGAATCTCCGCCGTCGGGCGCGGGGTCTTGGTCGTTTCCGCCGGCAGCACCGGATACTCGATGCGCGGGGCATCGCCCGTCAGGGCGTGCAGGAACTCGACGATAGCGTCGATCTCCTTCGGCTTGAGCTCGGTGCCTAGCTGAGAGCTGCTCATGATGGCAACGGCCTGCTTCAGCTCCCATACCTTGCCGGAGTGGAAATAAGGCGCGGTCAAAGCGACGTTCCGCAGCGGCGCGGCGCGGAAGACATACTGATCGTCTGCGGTCGCCGTGACGGTGAAGCGTCCCTTGTCGCCTTCGGGAAGAACCTCGCCGCCGGGCTTCTCGATGACACCGAACGGAAAG
>JAFKKW010000378.1 GCA_017304275.1 Hyphomicrobiales bacterium
CGCTGCTCGGTGGGTTCATCGTCGACCACTTCTCGTGGCGGTGGATCTTCCTCATGAATCTGCCGCTCGGACTTCTGGCGCTGTTCGTGATCAACCGCACGATCCGCAGCCACCCGGTCAAAGGGGAGGTGTCGATCGACTATGCGGGTGCCGCGCTGCTGACGTTGGCGCTGACGTCGGTCGTGCTGGTCGCGAGCCTCGGCTCGACGCTGCTCGCAGAAGCCCCGGTCAGCCTGTTTGCGATCTCGCTCGCGGGCGTGCTGGCGCTCGCAGGATTCCTCTATGTGGAAACCCAGGTGCCCGATCCCCTGGTGCCGCTGTCGCTGTTCCGGATCCGCGCGTTCGTGATCGGCACTTCGGTGGGGTTCATCGTCGGCATGGCGCTGTTCGGATCGATCACGCTGCTGCCGGTCTATTTCCAGGTCGTGAAGGGGCTCGATCCGACGAGCGCGGGGCTGCACATGACGCCGATGATGCTCGGCGTGTTCGTGAGCTCGATCACCAGCGGGCAGATCATCAGCCGCATCGGCCGCTACAAGATGTTTCCGGTGCTCGGGACGGCGCTCATGACGGGGGCGCTGCTGCTGCTGTCGACGATCGAAGCGGAGACGCCGGCGAGCCGGGCCGTGGTTTATCTGCTCGTGCTGGGCCTTGGGCTCGGCATGGTCATGCAGATCCTCGTCATGGCGGTGCAGAATGCCGTGCCTTACGAGCGGCTCGGCGTGGCGACCTCGGGCACGACGCTGTTCCGATCGATCGGCGGGTCGGTCGGTGCGGCGCTGTTCGGCGGCATCTTCGCCTATTTCCTCGAGGGAGATATCCGGCAGACGCTTCCAGGCGTCGAGGGGCTTCTCAACTCGGCGGAGATCGCCAAGCTCGCGGAGCCCATGCGGGCGGCCTATCTCGCGGAGTTCGTGACGGCGCTGCATCCCGTGTTCCATACGGCAGCGGTGCTGACGTTCATCGGCTTTCTTCTGGCGCTTGCGATTCGCGAGGTGCCGCTCAGGACCACCATCGCCCCGGAGCCGCTGACGGAGGCGTTCCCGCAGCCGCGCGATGCGACCTCGCTCGACGAGTTGAAGCGTATCGTCACGCGCATGACGGCGCGCGAGAACCGCTGGCGCGTCTACCAACGAGCAGCAGGCCGGATCGGGCTGCAGTTGGAGCCGGACGAGCTGTGGCTTCTGGCACGGATCGGCGAGAGCCCCGGGCAAGCCGCACAGGCGGATATCGAACGTCGGCTCAAGACCAGACCGGGGCAATGCGACGAGCTTCTCGGCCGTCTCATGGCGGCCGGTATGGTGACGCGGACGCCGACCGGCCTCTACGAGCTCTCCGGCGCAGGGCGGGCCGGCTACGAGCGGCTGCTCGAGCGACGCGAGCATGACCTCGAGGAGATGCTGGACGACTGGGACCGCAACGAGCATCCCGACGTACGCGCCATGATGAGGGAACTCGCGGCGTCCTTTGCCAGCGCACCGCCCACGCGCGTGTGACGGCGGTTAGTGGAAGAGAATCGGCGCCGCCGCAGAGGTCCGGCACCGATCATCGCAACGGCGACAAGCCAGGGCGACTGTGAGGGGGGCAGCTCTCGTACCAGTTCCCAGACGCGAAGATCATCGGATGCAAGTCGGTGAGCACCGCGGCTGGTATTCCGCTATCGAGGCATTTTCCGCACCAGCAGATAGACGGTACGCTCGGATTCCGGGATCTCGCGCTTTTCGCGGATATCGAAGTGAGTGCCGAACGCCTGCTCGAAGTGGCTTGTCGTGTAGTCGGGAAAGATGTCCGGTCTGTTGGCGAGCAACCGTCCGACCTGGGCGTCCGATTTGGGAACAAACTCGATAATCAAAGCGGGAGCGAGGGTCGCGAAGAAATGGGCGATTTTCGGGAGCGGGAGATTGTTCGCGATCGCGAGGTGATGGATCAGCGCAAGACCCATGATCAGATCCGGCGGCGATCGCTCGAATAGAGCCTTGCGTTCCCGATTGAAAAAGCCGAGGGCTGGCGTTGGGTTGGTCAGGTCGGCCAGCGCAGGCACGATGTTGGTGATGTGCTCGGCGCGACACTGGCGGTAGTTTGCATCGACGGCGCGGGGGTCAATGTCGACGCAGAGGATCTCGGATGCGAGATCGCGCACGGCGCGCGACATCTCACCATTGTTTCCGCCGAGATCCCACAGCGTACGCGGCGCGGCCTGCCGGACGAACTCGCGGACGATGGCCTTCTTGGCGTCGAATGCGCTGCTCGAATAGTTGGTGTCGGTGTAGTAGTCGCCCCACTCGGTAATCTGCTCTTTCGGCTGCAGCTTGGCGACAAGCGATCTCAGCGAGCTTGCGATGGCTTTGTACTGGTTGGCGGACAACGCGCGCCTAGCCGTCACACGCTTGCGTTCGCCGGCGTACTTGCGCGTCATGCGGCCGTGCAGGTGCAAGTGCATCTGGATGCCGGGCGAGAGCTGCGAGCGACGCGGCAGAAGCCGCGAGGCGAGATCGAGCGGGATTCCATCGAGATGGATCTCGAGCATCCGTCCCAGGCTGAGGTCTACCTGCGCCATCAGGAGCAGTGGCGCCAGGAAGTGGCGGCAGAACTGGCCGTAAGCAGGCCAGGCGCGATGCGCTTCGAGCGTGTCGAACGAGAGATGATCGATGAGACACGGTTTGCCCTCGACGAACTGGATGTTGAAGGCGCTGGCGTCCTTCAGCAGCATGCCGTGGTCGAGCGCCAGGAGATGCAGGTCGAGCGTCGTCAGCGCGGCGTCCTGAAGCTGTGTGAAGCTCCATTCGTAGGGATAGGTCAGCAGGGCGAGTTGGCGTGGCTTCAGAACCCTGGCGTCGGTGCGATCGGCACCACCGGGTGCGAAGGCGGCGACAGGGCATGCCTCGAACGGCAGCAGCAGACCCGCGTCGATCGCCTTGGCCAGCAGGCCGGAATCCTCGGCCTTTCTAAACGTGGGTGCGTATTCGCCGTTGATCCATCGATAGATTGTCCCGTCTTGCCAGAACAGAAATCCCGACGGATCGCGAAACGAGCTGAATTCTCGTGATGAGGCTGCTCCGTTCGGCGCAAACTGCGAGGACGCGACTGGATTCATCAGCGTCCCGGAGGTTGAGCCTTCGTCCCCCCGAGCAGCTTGCGGGCGATCTCCTTGGTCCGCTCCCAGTAGAGCCGAACCGTCGCGGCGGCGGCAATGGCGCCTCCGACGATCAACTGCAGAACGAAGCTGCCGGTGCCGGGATCCAGATAGACGTGAGCCCAGGTCGAAGAGGCCGTCAGTACGGCGAGGGCTAGGAGATATCTCATGGCCACGTTTCCCCCGTCGGCTGCCATATCGGGAATTTCATCAAATGACAGACATTTTACAACATGCAAATGAGTGCCCCGACGAGCTGCGTGGGTGCTTCCGGGGAGCTCTGGGGGCCAAAAGGCCTATTTCCTTGGAATTTTGGGATAGGAAAGTTGGAGGCCACGCCCGGAATTGAACCGGGGTACGCGGATTTGCAGTCCGCTGCGTCACCACTCCGCCACGTGGCCTCTGGGTAGCTTGCCCTATCGGAACGGCGGTGCCGCGGGGCCCCGGCCGGGCAATCGCGCGGCCGAGCAGCGCCGAACCGGCGCGTCGGCAGCCTCTATCATATAGACAAAGCTTCGCACAAGCGCACGTGTGTCAGGCGGAAGGCCCGCGACGGCGGTACGGCGGCTTGCCGGTGTGCGCGTTTTCCATCGGTCGCGGCATCGCGGGATGTGGCCTCTGCGGGGGACTTTGGCTATGGTCCGGCCGAGGCTTGCAGGCGGGAGGCAAGAGTGGACTACGCGACGCAGCGCACGAACATGGTTGAATCGCAGGTGCGGCCCAGCGACGTCACGGATCATCGAATCATCCGTGCGATGCTGGAGCTGCCGCGCGAGTTGTTCGTTCCGGAGCCCTGGCGGGCGATCGCGTACATGGACGGGGCGGTGCCGCTCACCCCGGGCAACCATCTCGGCGTGCGTCGCTCGCTGTTGGCAGCGCGCGTGCTGGCCAAGCTGGTACAGGCCGCCGAAATCGAAGCAACGGCCGCGGTTCTCGATATCGGCGCGGGCACCGGCTATTCGTCCGCACTTCTTGCGCGGCTGGCGAGAAGCGTCGTCGCGCTCGAGTGCGACCCCGCGCTTGCCGGCGCTGCGCGGGAGGCGCTTCGGCAGGTCGGAGCCGACACCGTAACCGTCGTAGAAGGGGATCTGCCCCAGGGTTGGGCCAACGAAGGCCCCTACGATGCGATCCTCGTCGAGGGCGGGGTCGAGGTCGTGCCGCCGGAGCTGCTCGATCAACTGAAGGACGGCGGACGGCTCGTGGCCATTGTCGGCGACCGCACGTCGGGCCGCGCGACGGTGTGGAGCCGTGACGGCAGCACGTTCGGCCGGACGACGATTTTCGATGCGTCGTCCGACATTCTGCCGGGCTTCGAGAAGGCGCGCGCGTTCGCTTTCTAATATATGCCGCCCGCTAGCTTGTAATCGCAGGGCAAAAGCTTACGGCGGCGAATGAGGGCCGTCGGAGACTCCGTATCCGGCTCTTTCGACTTTATCCGCAAAATCAATCGCTTGTCTCGGCATCTTGGCGTGTACCACGAGGCACGGCTGAGAAATAGCTGTGGCCGCGTGTGTGGGAATGAGGTCACGCAGGCTCGTGCATGTTTCCGTAAGGATGCTGTGCTCGCTTCTTCGAATCGTATTGCTGTTCTACTTAGTGACTTACGCGTGGCTCTCCGCGTCGTTCCTGGTGGGGAGCTTTTGCCGAGGCGGGTATTGAGGTTAGATTTGCGCGATCTCGACCGGATCTGGCGGGTTGCCATGTTTGCCGTTGTTGCAGCGGCAGGGATGGCTGGAGCCGCATGCCTGCCCTCCGCGGCGCAGGCGGAGAGCCTCAACGAGGCCCTCGCCGCGGCCTATGAGTACAATCCGCAGCTCGATGCGGAGCGCGCACGCCTGCGGGCGACCGATGAAGAGGTGACGCGCGCCCGGTCAGGCTTTCGGCCGGTCATCACGGGCGGCGCGGACATCAACTACAATTGGACAAAGCAGAGCACGAGCACGGGCGCGCTCGAGCAGGAACTGAAGCCGGGCGGCTACTCCATCGACGCCGTACAGCCGATCTTCAACGGGTTTCGCACGATCAACTCGGTGAACGAGCAGGAAGCCAACGTGCGGGCTGCGCGTGAGACGTTGCGTGCCGTCGAGCAGTCCGTGCTGCTGCAGGCTGTGACGGCGTTCATGGACGTGGTCCGCGATCAGGCAATCGTGCGGTTGCGCGAGAACAACGTCAACGTGCTGTCGCGCGAGCTCAAGGCGACCGAAGACCGTTTCTCGGTCGGCGAGGTGACGCGGACCGACGTTGCGCAGGCGCAGGCCCGCCGGGCAGGCGCGGTGTCGGCGCTCGATCTCGCCAAGGCCAACCTCAAGACGAGTCGCGCCACCTATGAGCGCGTGATCGGTCATGCCCCAGGGGGGCTCGTCGAGCCGAAGGGATACGAGCGTTTCCTTCCGACGTCGCTCGAGGAGGCGACCAACGTCGGGACGCATGAGAACCCATCGGTCGTCAATGCGCTCTATCTCGAGCAGGCGGCCAAATACGGCGTTGACCGGATCAGGGGCGAGCTGCTGCCCAGCGTCCAGCTCGAAGGCTCGTACTCGGACCGGTTCGAGACGTCGAGCACGATCAACGAGTCAGAGAACGTCACGGTTACGGGGCGGCTGACGGTGCCCATCTACGAGGGCGGCGAAGTCTACGCGCGCGTGCGCCAGCAGAAGCACATCCACATCAGCCGTCTGCAGGAAATCGAGCAGGCGCGCAGCGAGGCCGAGGAAGGAATCGTCGCCGCTTGGTCGCAACTGCTTGCGGCGCGTGCGCAAATCCAGTCCGATCAGTCGCAGGTGGATGCCAATACGACCGCCCTGACAGGCGTGCGCGAGGAGGAGCGGGTCGGTCAGCGCACGCTGCTCGATGTGCTAAACGCCGAGGTCGAACTTTTGAACTCGCAAGTGGCCCTCGTTACCACGCGGCGAAACCTGGTCGTGTCGAGCTATGCCGTTCTGTCCGCGATCGGTCGACTGGATGCCGTGAACCTCGGCTTCACTTCTGTCGCCTACGATCCTGAAGCACATTATCAGGAAGTCAGGCGTAAGCCTTGGGGTACTTCGATAACCCATTCGGATGGGCGCGTCGAAGAATTGCCGCCGGCATCGGACGGCGGCTGGGGCGTGAAATAATCTCCTTGAGGAAGCCGCGCGGGTTGGGTTAGCTGAACCCAGCTTGTCGATTTGTGCTGTCCTGTGGCTTTGCCACATCGTCGCCCACTATGGCGCTTAGCGTCGCGCGTGGTGGGAGTCCCACACACAACAATTCGGTGAGCGGGTTTGCTGCGGCCGGGCCTGGGTGGTCCCGATGCCGTCAGTGCAGGGAATAATTCGCTGCAGGTGCGCAGCGGGGAGGGGGCGGCCGCATATCTTCGCGGGTCTTCCCTTTTTACGGGGACGTCATCCTTTGCGGGAGGGATGCCGTGTTTGCATGTCGTGGACTGCGTAGGGAGTGGCGTAATGAACATGACAGAGAAAAACGGCCAACCGAGCATGGAGGAGATCCTGGCGTCGATCCGCAGGATCATTGCCGAAGAGCCGACCAGCCATTCACAAAACGGGGAGTTGCGCGGCACTCCGATCATGCTCAAAGGCGACGGCGCCCTGGACGATGCGAGCGAGTTCGATCTTCCCGCCATTTTCCGCTCGTCCCCGCCGCCCGCGGCCGAACGCAATACGCCGCTGCTCGGACGCCTCACAGATGCGATCCGCAGCGCGACGACCGTTCAGCCCGAGGTGCGCAACACCGCCAACGGTGAAGAGTACAAGGTCGTAGAGACCGTAGATGCCGGGGTGAGCACCGGCGACGACAACCTGTCCGGGCTCAGCTCCCTCAAACCGATCCGCGGCGATGGGATCTCCGAGCCGATGCCGCCGTTCAACGAGGCGCCGCGTAGCCCTGCGTCTCCGGCGGCCGATCCGGGTCCGATGCCGGCCATGGCATCGGGCTCCAAGTCCGACGGTGAGCCAAAGCGTGTGATGGCGCCGTTCAAGGACACGCATTTCATGCGCATGTCGCCGAGTGCTGCACCCTCTCCTTCCCCGGCTCCGACGCCTTCATCCGCTCCTCCTGCCGCTGCTTCGTTCCCTGTCGCAGGGCTGCCTCCCGAGGAGCCCAGGCCAGCGGATTTCGGCACCATCGTTCCCGGGCAGTTCGACCGCGCGTCGCTCGCCGCTGCTCCTCAGATGCCGCGCGCCGCGCCGGTTGCGATGCCGCCGCCGCCGCTGCCCATGGCCGAGCCGGTCCAGCACGCGCTCGCTCCCATTCCACCGGTCGGCACAGAGGAGCCGGGCGCGATCGAAGATGCGACCGCGGACTTGCTGCGTCCGATGCTGCGCCAATGGCTCGCAGACAATATGCCGCGCATGGTCGAGAAGGCGCTGCACATCGAGATCGCGGAAAGCCTCAAGGCACCGAAGAAGCCGTAACGGCGGTATGAGACCGGCCGACCCGTTGGCGATTGTCGCCTGGGGCTCGAAATCGTCTCATGCTTTGTTGAGCATAAGGCGAGCAGCGGCCGGCTAGGCGGCCGAGACGGATTGAAGGCAACGCGGTGCCGGGGTACGTCTTTTCCATGAAGCACGTTTCAATTCGTTGTCCCGATTGTATCCGACCGGGCAGCTCGAAGGCGAAGCGCTCGGGGCGTCGTCCGAACCGCTTTTCGAACCGCAGCAGGTGGGCATGAACAAACCGGACAAAACCGGCGAGCCGAGCATGGAGGAGATCCTGGCGTCCATTCGCCAGATTATCGCCGACGAGCCTTCGAGCGAGGCGTCCGAGCCGGTCATCGAGGCCAACCCTCTCGTTCCGTCGCAGACTCCCAAACCAACAGAAGCGCGCGGGCCGCTGGCGGACAGGCTGAGCGGTATGCTGAAGAACGGCTCGCTGCCGCCGACGGATCCGCTCGGATCGAAGCGGCCGCTTTCGTTCGATCAGGATCTTGCCGACATGTTCGACGACGAGGAGCCGGCCAATGGCCGCTCCGTCGCGGCGCCGAAACCCGACATTCGTGTGCCGGCTGCGCTGTCGCATCCGATGTCAGCGAGGCCGTTCGTCGCGCCGCTGGTCGAGTCGACGCCGACGGATCGCGCCGACGCCGAGATCCCGGTGGCTGAGGTTGCGAAGGAGGAGCCTGCGAAACCTGCGCCGCTCGCCGACGGAGCCGCGGCACTGCCGCCGCATTTCGCGCCTTCCGAGCCGGCCGCCTCGACGCCGCCGGTCGGTGGCAGCGAGACAAAGCCTGCCGAGGCTGCGCCGCGAGCGACGTTCGGATTTCCGCCGCTGCGCAAGGCAAGCTTCTACCCGCCACAACCGAAAGCACCGTTCAAGCCGGCGCCTTCGATACCGGCAGCGATCGGTTCCGTGCCGATGCCGTTCGCGAGCCCGGCGCCGGAAGCGCCGGCTGAGGCCGCGCCCAACCCCGCTTCGAGCGACACCCAGGATGTGCTGAAGGCGCTCGGTGGCTTGGCATCCGGCGTGTCCGCTCCGTCCGGCGCAGCTTCGCGGGGGGCTGCAGCGCCTTTCCCGGCGAGTGCATCCGAGTCACCAACACCGCGTTTTTCCGACGACGCTCCGTCTTCCCAGAACGATGCAATCGTCGCTCCGGAAACGCCGTATTCCGCGTTTGCCCCCTCGGCGGCTCCTGCCGCCTCGCTGCCGGGGCACGGCGCTGCGCCTCTCGAGCCGCCGTTCGGTGCGGTGCCGCGGGCGTATACGGCCACCCCCGCACAGCCAATCGATATGGTGCCGGAGCCTTCCGTCACGCATCCCTCCGTCGAGGAAACGCCGGCTGAGCGGCGCGCTTATCCCGATCCGTTTGCCCAAACCGTGCATGCCGGCTCCGGGCATGCTGCACAGCCGCGCTTCGGTGCCGGGCCTGGCCTGAGCTCGGATGCCGCCCACCAGGCCCTCGACGCGCTGGCGATGGGACTTGCCGCATCGGCCGCCGCCCCGACCGCACCCTTCGAACCGGTATCGCCCGCCGTTCCGCTGACGCCGGTGTTCGAGGCCTCCGAGGCGGAGGGGCGGGCCGCGCCGACGTCCTCGATGTTGCCGGCAACGATTGCGTCGCAGGGCTCGATGCCGGTCAACCGGACGCTCGAGGACGCGGTCGCGGACATGCTGAGACCCATGCTCCAGCAATGGGTTGCCGAAAACATGCCCCGTATCATCGAGCGTGCGCTTCGGACCGAGG
>JAFKKW010000026.1 GCA_017304275.1 Hyphomicrobiales bacterium
GCTGCGCGGGTGAGGGGGTGCCACAGATCTAGAGGCGCGACGGCGCACCGTCAAACGCGACGCAGGTGGTTGTCGAACTCCATGCCGGAGAAATCCACGAGCTTGGCCGCGCCGTCACGGTCTTCGACGCGCACGGCGCCCTGGCCGGTGCTCATGGCAAACGTGGCCGCGCCGCCTCCGACCGTGATGCCGGAACTGTCCTTGATGCGGATTTCGCGGGCGATTTTTCCGGTCTCGGTATCGACGTAAACGACCTGGCCCGCCAACGGCGCGGACGCTGCCAGCAGGCGGCCGTCGCCGCTTATTGCCACGGCGCCGACGTAGCCCTTGAGTGCGATGCCGATCGGATCGGCGGTCTCGAGGACGGCGATCGGCTTGTCGAGGCCCACGCGTCCGAGCAGCGCCGGGGTATCCTCGAGCCCGCCCAGCCATTGGGCGCCGAACCATATGTCGCCGGTCGGCGTCTCGGCGAGGTGACGCAGGGAGAGCAGATTGATGGCGTCCGGAACGCCGTGGCGCGCCTTGAGCGCTCCCGTCGTGATGTCGATGAACGCGACGTTCGGCTGCATGTCGGCGATGCCGATGCTCTCGCGTCCGGTCGCCGGGTCGTTGCCGAAGCCGCCGTTGGCGACGGCGAGCGTGCGGCCGTCCGAGAGCAGGATCGCCTCGTGCGGGCCGACGCCGTAGGACGGGAACTCGCCGACGCGCCGCCAGCCTCCTGTCGCGTCGTAGATGCCGATCATGCCATCGCCGGTGTCGACGTCGTGCTCGGTCGCGTACAGGAGCCGGCCGTCGCGCGCAAAGACGCCGTGGCCGTAGAAATGGCGGTCCGCCGGCGGCGCGAACACCTCGGGCTCGCGGCGGTCATCGCTGTCGAAGGCGAGCGCGAAGAAGCCGGGCCGGCGCGCGAAGATCACGGCACGGCGGGCGGCGTGGTCGATGGCGATGTCGTGGCCGCGCGCCGACATCGGGATCTCGCGTACGATGTGGCCGTCGTCGGCAATGACGAGAACGGCGTAGGAGCCGTCCGCTAGGCGCGCGCCGGATGCATAAAGCTCGCCGGATGTTTTGACGAGCCCCTCGGCGGCCAACGCGCTACGGGCGGCGGCGAGCGTCACCAGCGATCCGATCAGGAACCGGCGGCGGTCAATCGCCATCGAGCTCGTTGAACCCCATCACGATGTCGGCGTTCGGTGCCAGCTCCTTGACGATGATCTGACGGATGCCGGAGAGGTCGAACCGCATCTTGCGCAAGGCGTGCAGGTGGGCCTCCGATCCGCGCTCGTTTGCGCGCAATCCGTCGAGCCGATCCACATCGGGGAGCAGGCTGTTCCACGACGTCGGCAGGAAGTTGGTCATCCAGGGCTTGTCGACGGGAACGTAGGCGTCGAGGCCGATGGCCGTGTACAGCTCCCTCAGCGCGACGAGCGACGCTTTGAGATAGGCGCCGGTGAGTCCGGAGGTCTCGAACGCGAGGCGCACCCGGCGCGGCGGATTGGCGGTCACGGCCGTGAGCTCCGGCAGGATGAAGCGGTCACGGCAAAGCTCGATGCCTGCCACAAGTGCCTTCATCGTCTCGCGC
>JAFKKW010000379.1 GCA_017304275.1 Hyphomicrobiales bacterium
ATGACAAGATCGTCTACCTGGTCAGCAACGGCCAGGCCGTGGAGGTCAAGGTCGAGCTCGGCAACCGCAACAACGGCATGGTCGAGATCCTCGACGGCCTCGCCGAGGAGGCGATGGTCGTCACCGCGGGTCAGCAGAAGCTCAAGAACGGCAGCGCGGTCGAGATCGTGGTCGGCGCCAACCCCGGCGCGCGGGGTACCTGATGGGGCTGTCCGAGCTCTGCATCCGCCGGCCCGTCTTCGCCACCGTGCTGAGCCTCGTCATCGTGCTGCTCGGCATCGTGTCCTACACGCGCCTGACGGTGCGCGAATACCCGAACGTCGATGAGCCCGTCGTCTCGGTGCAGACCCGCTATCCCGGCGCATCCGCAAAGATCGTCGAGTCGCAGGTCACGCAGATCCTCGAGGGCTCGATCGCCGGTATCGCCGGCATCGACGTCATCGACTCGCGGAGCCGCTCCGAGCAGAGCCACATCAGCGTCCGCTTCCATCCCGACATCGACCAGGACGTGGCGGCGAGCGACATCCGCGACCGCGTCTCGCGCGTACGCGGGCGCCTGCCCGACGAGATCGACGAGCCGGTGATCGCCAAGGTCGAGGCCGACGCCCAGCCGATCATGCTTCTGGTCTTCAATAGTCCGGTTCTCTCGCCCCTCGAGATTACCGACTACATCGACCGCTTCGTCATCGACCAGTTGAAGAACCTCAACGGCGTGGCGGATGTCTCGATCTACGGCGAGCGCCGCTACGCCATGCGCATCTGGATCGATCGCGAGCGCCTCGCCGCCTTCGCCCTCACGGTGCAGGACATCGAGAACGCCCTGCGCGCGCAGAACGTCGAGCTCCCCTCGGGACGCATCGAGAGCACCAACCGCGAGTTCAGCGTCCTGTCCCGCACCGGGCTCGTCACTCCCGCGGAGTTTCGCGACATCGTCATCAAGGTTTCGGGCAACCATCAGGTCAAGCTCGGCGAGGTGGCGCGGGTCGAGCTCGGCGCCTTCGACGAGCGCCGCGAGAGCCGCTTCGAAGGCGGAACCGCCATCGCCGTCGGCGTGATCAAGCAGGCCGTCTCCAACCCGCTCGACGTTTCGAAAGCCATCCGCGCCCTGCTGCCGAAGATCAACAGCTCCATGCCCAACGGCATGCAGGCCCATGTCGCCAACGACGACGCCATTTTCATCGAGCGCTCGATCGAAGCCGTCTACCACGCCATTGGCGAGGCGATCGCGCTCGTCGTCCTCGTCATCATCTTCTTCCTGCGCTCGCCGCGCGCCTCGATGATTCCGATCGTCACCATCCCGATCTCGCTTATCGCCACCTTCACGCTGATGCTCGTCTTCGGCTTCAGCGTCAACACGCTGACGCTGCTCGCCATGGTGCTGGCGATCGGCCTGGTGGTCGACGATGCCATCGTCGTGCTCGAAAACATCTACCGCCACATCGAGCACGGCATGAAGCCGGTCGAAGCGGCCATCAAGGGCACCCGCGAGATCGGCTTCGCCGTCATCGCCATGACCCTCACGCTCGCCGCCGTCTACGCGCCGATCGCCTTTGCCCCCGGCAAGACCGGTCGTCTCTTTCTCGAGTTTGCCCTCACCCTCGCCGGCGCCGTCGTCGTCTCGGGCTTCGTCGCCCTCACGCTCACGCCGATGATGTGCGCGCGCCTCCTGCGCCACAACCCGGCTCCGGGCCGCGTATTCCTGGCCATCGAAAGCCTGCTCAACGGCCTCGAGCACGCGTATCGACGCACCCTGGCCTTTGCGCTCCGCCACCGTCCGAGCGTTCTCCTGTTCGCGGCCGCCGTCGCCGCATCGAGCGCCTACTTCTTCCAGAACCTGAAATCCGAGCTCGCACCCGTCGAGGATCGCGGCGTGATCCGCGTCCGCGGCACCGGCCCCGAAGGCGCAACCCTCGCCTACACGAGCCGCTACAGCGCGGAAGCCGATGCCATCCTCGCCGATGTCCCGGAGATCGCCTCGCGCCTCGTCATCAACGGCAACCCCGAGGTCTCGGGCTTCCTGATCTTCGCGCCCTTGAAGGACTGGAGCGAGCGCACGCGCACCCAACAGGAGATCACGCGCGAAATCAGCCCCAAGGTGCGCCGCATCGCCGGCGTGTTCGCCTTCGCGCCGAACCCGAACGCCTTCGGACAACGCGGCTCGTCGAAACCGGTCGAATTCATCGTGCAGTCCTCCGGCAGCTACGAGGAGCTGGACGCGCTCTCCACCAAGTTGCTTGCCGCACTCGAAAGCTACCGTGGGCTCGAAAGCCTCGAGACCGACCTCAAGCTCAACACGCCCGAATTCCGCATTGAAATGGACCGCGCCAAGGTCTCGGACCTGCGCCTCGACGTCAACGTCGTCGGCCGCACGCTGGAGACGTTGCTGGGCGGACGTCAGGTGACGCGCTTCGAGATGAACGGCGAGCAGTATGACGTGATGGTCCAGCTCGACATCCCGGACCGTTCGACGCCCGCCGCGCTCGACACGATCTTCCTTCGCTCCCCGTCGGGGGAGATGATCCAGCTCTCCAACATCGTCAAGGTGGTGGAAAGCGTGGCCCCCAAGGAGCTGAAGCGCTTCAACCAGCTCCGCTCCGTGACCGTGTCAGGCACCATCGCGCCGGGCTACGCGCTTGGCGAGGTTCTCGATCATATCGAGCGCACGGTCGATGAGGTTCTGCCATCCGACATCCAGACCGACGTCAATGGTCAGAGCCGCGACTACCGCGCGTCAAGCCAGAGCCTAGCGCTCGTTTTCGTGCTGGCGCTGGCGTTCATCTACCTCGTGCTGGCCGCGCAGTTCGAGAGCTTCCGCGACCCGCTGATCATTCTTTTGACCGTCCCGCTCTCGATGTGCGGCGCGCTCGGCACGCTCTGGCTCGTCGGCGGCTCGTTGAACGTCTATTCGCAGATCGGTCTCGTGACGCTGGTCGGCCTGATCACCAAGCACGGCATCCTGATCGTCGAGTTTGCGAGCCAGCTCGAAGCTCAGGGCAGGCAGCGCATGGACGCAGTGATCGAGGCCGCGAGCCTGCGTCTGCGCCCCATCCTGATGACCACAGGCGCCATGGTGCTGGGCGCGGTGCCGCTCGCCCTCGCCATGGGCGCGGGCGCCGAAAGCCGCCAGCAGATCGGCTGGGTGATCGTCGGCGGCATGAGCCTCGGCACGGTTCTGACGCTCTTCGTCGTCCCGACCGTGCTGAGCCTGATCGGCGCTACCCACCACGCCGCACAAGAGCCCGGTACAGCTCCTGCCGCCACGCCGGCCGAGTAATACCCCTCCGGCAACTCACCCCTTCCAGCGGTTCAGCGGGTCATCCCAGCGCCCCAATCCGCGCGCGCCGGCCCCAGCCCCGCCAGACGAGCCGTGGGGCCACCCCTCCCCTTACACCATGGCCGGGCTTGACCCGGCCATCCAGGGGCCGCGCGCACGAACGTCAGAACAAGCTTCCCCTGGATGGTCGCCTCAAGGGCGGCCATGGCGTGGGAGTGGGCGCGAGGTGTGAGAGTAGGCACAATCAGGTTTGATTTCAGACGCCAGCACCACGCGTGCGGGCATCCGCCGTATCGCGCGTGCCGCGACAGAAGAGCAGGCCCAGTCAGGCTTGGCGTCCGCCTCAGCACCAGCGCCGGGCGGCACCCGCCGCATCGAGCACATGACCCGACACGCTGCGGCCCTTGGCGGTCGCGAGCTGAAGCGCAACCGCCGCCAGATCGGCATCCGAAGCCTGCACGTCTCCGCCCATGACGGCGATCGACGACGGCGGTGCGATGGCGTTGATCCGAATGCCATGCGCGGCCCACTGCTGGGCGAGGCCGCGCGTCAGATGCGAAAGCTCGGAGCGCAGCACGTCGGCAAGCATCATGGCGCGCCCGCCAGTTCCGTCCTGGACGCGCACGACGTTGAGGATCGAACCCTCGGTCCAGACCAGACGCATGCGGTTGGCGGCGATCTCCGTGACCGACAGCGCCGTGCGCAGCGCATCCGAGATCAGGCGCTCCACATCCTCGGGCGTCTCGAGCGATTGCACCGCACGCCGCCCGACCGGCACCAGGTTGACGACCGCATCGATGCCGCCGAAGCTCTGCACGGCGGCCTGCACCAGGTGCGCGGCATCGGCGTCGCTCTGGAGCGGCGTATTGAAATGGCGGATCTCGGGCGCGTTCTCGGCCAGCACGGCCACCAGCTCGGTCATTTCGGGGCCGTCGTCCGGCGACTGAAGGATGAGGCGGGCGCCGTGATCAGCGAAGGCGCGGGCGACATCGAAGCCCGTTGCCGAGGAAAGCCCGGTGATCAGGACACGGGCGCCCGAAAGCTCGGGCATGGACACAGCACTGCACTCGCGCGCAATCACGCTCATCAACATCGGGGGCTCCTTCATACGCCGGACAGAGTGAGGCGGCCCGGACAGGACGATACCACGCCGATTCGCCTAATGACCTCTAAACGGCGCCCTGATTCGGGTTCCCGCTAGGCTGGCCAATGGCTGATTTGCGACTCTCCCCCGAGAATATCCGGCAGTACCGGTGCTTGCCGGTTGCATCGCATCGGTGCATCTGCGCCACGCTTGGCCTAAGGCATCGCCCCGCCTCGCGAAATGCTGGTGATACCACAGCCTGCTCACATTGCCTTGCCAGGGGAACAGACGGACTCTCACCGTAGCGATTCGCATCCGGAGTCGGATGCCGCGTCTGCGGAAGTACTTGGGGAAGAGCAGATTATGACGCGAAATCAGACAACCTCTCAGACCGCGGTCGTTGTGGCGATGGGCCTCGTCGCCGCCACCTCGGCCATTGCGCTGTATCAGCATGCCGGGATGCCGGGACCGGTCGCGGCAACGGGGGGCCTGTCCGCCTACCTTCTGCTGCTCGCCGTCCATGCCTTCCTCTGGCGCAAGGGAGAGCGCGAGCCGCAGCCCGACACCGTGCGCGCCGACCGGTTGCGCCGTTCGCTCGACACGTCGCAGCGGACGCCGCCGTCGATGCCCATGCCGCGCGCCGGCGGCACGGCCCAGGCACCGATCCCCGCACCTACGCTCCCGCAGGGTAACCTGCGGCCGAACCAGGCGCCGCCTTCCGCGCCGTTCGACGCCAAGGCGCGTGGCCCGCTCGCTTCTCCCAGCGCTGCCGCGGTACCGCCCGCACCCCCGCAGGCGCCGCTGCGCGCCGAACGGACCGCCGGGCCGCCGCCGCTGCCGCCCACTCCCCCGGCGCCTGCCGCAAGCGGCATGGACCAGGACGATTTCGCGGACCTGTGGTCCTTTCGGCCAACTCCGGCCGGGCAAAAGCTTCCTCCGTTCGTGAAGGGTCAGGCGCCCGCCCGCGCGCCCGAGGTCAAGTCGCACAACCCTGCCCCGGCACAGCCAGCCGCGCAGAAGCCGACGGCGCCGCGCCAGGCCGATGTCGAGGTGATCCAGGACGCCATCAAGCGGCTCCTCGAGGAGGTCAACGCCGCCGAGCAGGGCCGCGCCCAGATGAAGCCCGCCAACGTCCCGCCGCGCGCTCCCGTGGGCGCGAACGCCGTGCCGCCGCCGTTGCCGCCGCACGCCGAGCAGGCCGCGAGCAACACCGACGCCTCCATCGAGCGCTCGATCGAGGCGCTGCGGATGACCGCGGGCGCCATGCGCGCACCGGCCGCCGGCAAGGGCGCGCCGCCCGCGCCTGCACCCGCGCCGCAGGCAGGGGCATCCCAGCCGCCGCCGCTGCCGCCGTTCGTGCGCACCACGGCACCGCGCCCGGCATCTCCCGCCGATGCACGGGCCCGCCTCATGGCCGACGCCATCTCCGCCGGCCGCATCGAGGTTGCCCTCGAGCCGATCCTCGGTCTCGAGGACCAGCAGACGCGCCACTACGAGGTGAGCGTGCGCCTGCGCGACGCGGACGGAAACCCGCTCGAGGTATCGCCCGACGGTCCCGACCTGCGCGGCACGGGGCTCTTGCCGCTGTTCGACGGCGTACGCGTGACACGCACCGCCGCCGTCGCGCGCCGCCTCGAGGATCGCGGCAAGGCGGGATCAATCTTCTCCGCCTTCAGCGGCGAGTCCGTTGCCGACGAGCACTTCCTGGGTGAGCTGGCCGAAACGCTGCATCTGCGTTCGAGCCTCGCCGCCCAGCTCGTGCTCTCGTTCACGCAGACCGACGTGCGCGGCTTCTCCACGCCGGAGTGGGATTCGCTCGCCGACATGCGCGCGCTCGGCTTCCGCTTCGCGATCACGCATCTGACCGACCTCGATATGGACTTCGAGGCATTGGCCGAGCAGGGCTTCGTGTTCGCCAAGCTCGACGCCTCCGTCTTCCTTGACGGCCTGCGTGCGCCCAGCGGCCACCTCCCGTCGAGCGACGTCTGCCGCCATCTCGCCCGGCATGGCCTGACGCTGGTGGTCGAGCACATCGACGACGACCAGTTGCTCGCGCGCGTCTTCGGCTTCGGCGTGCTGCTCGGCCAGGGACAGTTGTTCGGCGGCGCACGCCCGGTGCGCGCCGACGTCGCCAACGATCGTAGCCGGGGCAGCACCGGCGCCGCGCAGGGCCAGCGGCTCGCGGTCTGAGCGCCGCGACCGCCCCGGCCCGCAGCGCTGGCCGAGCGGCCACCGAGCCGCTAGGCATGGCCGGCATGGACCAGTCAGAAGCACTTGAGCCGATCCCCATCATTACCTCGATCGCCGGCCTCGCGTCGGCGCGCGACGTGTGGCTGACCGATGTGTGGGGCGTGATCCACAACGGCGTCACGCCGTTCGCACCAGCCTGCGAAGCGGCGACGAAATTCCGCCTCGCGGGCGGCACCGTCATCCTGCTCTCCAACGCGCCGCGCCCGGCGCCAAGCGTCGCGGCACAGCTCGACCGCATCGGCGTGCCGCGCTTTGCCTGGGACGCCATCCTGACCTCCGGCGACGCCGCGCGCACGCTCGTCGGCCGTTATGCGGGCGGACGCGTCTTTCATCTCGGGCCCGAGCGCGATCTGTCGCTCTACGATGATCTCGACGTTTCACTGAGCGAAGCGGTCGACGCCGACGCGGTCTCCTGCACCGGCCTCTTCGACGACGAGATCGAGACGCCCGACGATTACGCCGGCCTGCTCGCGGACCTGGCGGCGCGCAAGCTGCCGATGGTCTGCGCCAACCCGGACCTCACCGTCGAGCGCGGCGACAGGATCATCTACTGCGCCGGCGCCCTCGCCGCCGCGTATGAGGCGAAGGGCTGCAGCGTCGCTTACGCCGGCAAGCCATACCTGCCGATCTACGACATGGCCTTCGCCATGATCGCCGATCTCAAGGGGAAGCCGCTCCCGAAAGAGCGCGTGCTCTGCATCGGCGATGGACTGCGCACCGACATCAAAGGCGCGGCTGCGGCAGGCCTCGACAGCGTCTTCATCGCCAGCGGCGTGCACGCCCCGGACGGGCTTTCGGGCGACACGCTGCGAGACCTATTCCCCTCCCGCGAGGTGCGCCCCCTCGCCGCGATGCCCGCGCTTGCCTGGTGACGGCTCCGTCGCGCTGCGGAGAGCTCAATCGACCGTCAGCACGATCTTGCCGATGTGCTGGCTCGTTTCCATGCGCGCATGTGCCTCCGCCGCTCGCGCAAGCGGAAATGTGCTGTCGATGACGATCTTCACCTTGCCGCTCGCTACCAGCGGCAGCGCGTGCTGCGCAACGGCGCGCGCGATCGCGCCCTTCACCTCCGTCGGCCGGATGCGTAGCGTCGAGCCGGTGAGCGTCAGCCGCTTCAGCATCACACGCATCATGTCGACGGTCACTTTGGAGCCGGCCTGGTAGCCGATGTTGACGAGGCGCCCGTCGTCGGCGAGCGAGCGGATGTTGCGGTCGACGTAATCGCCGCCCACCATATCGAGGATCACGTCGACGCCGCGTCCGTCCGTTACGGCTTTCACTGCTTCGACGAAGTCCTCCTCCGCATAGTCCACCGCGAGGTGCGCGCCGAGCGCGAGGCACGCCTCGCATTTCTGCCGCGAGCCTGCGGTGGCGATGACCTTGGCTCCGAGCGCCCGGGCAAGCTGGATCGCGGTCACGCCGATGCCGCTCGTGCCGCCGTGCACGAGGAACCACTCGCCGCTCTTCAACGCGCAGCGCTCGAACACGTTGTGCCAAACCGTGAAGAACGTCTCGGGGATGGCGGCCGCCTCGATCATCGACACCCCCTCCGGAATGGCAAGCGTCGCCGGCTCCTCCGCGAGCGCGTACTGCGCATAGCCGCCGCCGTTGAGCAGCGCCATGACGGGATCCCCGCCCTTGAACCGCGATACGCCCGCACCCAGCGCCGCGATCGTTCCCGCAACCTCGAGCCCCGGAATCGGCGAATGTCCCTTCGGCGCCGGATAGAGCCCCTTGCGCTGCAGGACATCGGGGCGGTTGACGCCGGCCGCCGCGACCTTGATCAGCACCTGTCCCGCACCCGGTGCCGGTAACGCCTGCTGCTCTGCAACCAAAACCTCCGGCCCGCCTTTGCCTTGAATGGCGATCGCAATCATGGCGTCGGGCAGGGTTGGCATCGGTAGCTCCTTCAAAGAATGCGTCGTCGCGTGAATACCGCGCCGGACACACATTCGACAACCCGCCGCGCTTGAGGCCCGCCCACGAAAGTGTCACGCTCCACGCAGTCAACGAAACTGAAGCGGGAGTGCGCCATGGATTGGGATGACGCCAAGCCGACGCCGCCGAAATCCGCGAGCATCGGCGACAATCTCGAGACACTGTCCGTGGCCGAGTTGGAGGAGCGCATCCACGCATTTGCAGCCGAGATCGAGCGCGTGAAAACGGAGCTTGCCAGAAAACGCGCCCACGAGAGCGCCGCGGCGGCCTTGTTCAAAAAGCCCGGCGACTGACGAAAAGCCGCAAAGCGCCGAATATCCTCCGGTTTCGCGGCGCATTGACCCGTTCGCCGCCCCCAGGCTAGCATCCGGGGCTTCGCAACATGGAGTGGCTTCGACGCAGGCGCGCTTCCCAAAGCGCAACCCATTAAGTCGGCCGCAAAAAACTTGATCGAAGTTCTGATTGTTCTGGGCCTCATTCTGTTGAATGGCCTGTTTCCGCTATCCGAGCTGGCTGTCGTCTCGGCCCGCCAGCCCCGCCTCAAAGCCCTCGCCGCCACCGGCAAGAGGGGAGCCGACAGTGCCCTCGCCCTCTCGGCAGACCCGGGCAAGTTCCTCTCCGCCGTTCAGATCGGCATTACGCTGATCGGCATCATCAACGGTGTCTACTCGGGCGAGACGTTCGGCGCGTACGCCTATACGCTGATCGGCATCATCAACGGTGTCTACTCGGGCGAGACGTTCGGCGCGTACGCCTATGCCGCGCTCCGCGAGCTCGGCCTGTCCGAGACCGCAGCCGCTGCCATCGGCTACGGTTTCGTCATCACCGTCATCACCTATCTTTCCGTGATCGCGGGAGAGCTCGTTCCCAAGAACCTCGCCCTGCGCAACGCGGAGACCATCGCCTGCATGGTCGCCCCCGCCATGACCGCGTTCTCCCGTATCGCCCGCCCGGCGGTCTGGCTGCTCGACGCCTCAACGCGCCTCGTGTTCCGCCTGTTCGGCCAGGCCGAGACCAGCGAAAGCCAGGTCTCCGACGAGGAAATCGCCATCGTCATCTCGGAGGCCGAGGCAGCCGGCGTGCTCGAGAAGCACGAGCGCGAGATGATCTCCGGCGTCATGCGTCTTGCCGATCGCACGGTCGTCGGCCTCATGACGCCGCGCACCGACGTCGACTGGATCGACATCGGGGCCTCCGAGGCCGAAATCAAGCGCGAGCTGATTGAGATACCGCATTCGCTGATCCCCGTCGGCGAGGGGGACATCGATACGCTGGTCGGCGTCGTGCGCGCCCGCGAGCTGCTCGCCGCCACCGGCAAGAGGGGAGCCGACAGTGCCCTCGCCCTCTCGGCAGACCCGGGCAAGTTCCTCTCCGCCGTTCAGATCGGCATTACGCTGATCGGCATCATCAACGGTGTCTACTCGGGCGAGACGTTCGGCGCGTACGCCTA
>JAFKKW010000380.1 GCA_017304275.1 Hyphomicrobiales bacterium
CTTGCGATCGGTTCCGACCTCTCCCCAGAGGGGAGAGGTGCAGCGCGCGCGTCGTTCAATCAGATGCCGAGGTATTTCGCGGCGAGCAGCCGCAGGATGACCCAGGCGGTTTCGCCGAACTTGGCCAGCAGGCCGCCGATCACGGCAGCGGCGATCCAGCCGATCCAGCGTCCCGCCGTGCGGCCGTAGTTGATCGAGACCTTCACGTCGACGATCTGATCGGGAAGCGCCGTTTCGGCCGTCATGCCGTCGGCGCCGACGGTGCGCGCGGAGACGATGAGCTGTAGTTGCTGATGGCCGCGTCCGCGCGGTGTTACGGTCCAGCGCCAGCTCGCGAAGTCGTCGTTGCCGAGGCCGAGGACGGTCTCGATCCACTGCGTCTCGGGCGACCGGTTCTCGATCGTGAAGCCGCCGTGGGGTGCGCGAAGGCGGACCGACATGGCTTTCGTGACCACCACCTCGTGGTGGAAGGCGGCGCCGCCGCCTGAGAGCCCCTCGGCGAGCGCCTTGACGTCGGCGCGTGCGATGCGGGCCTCGGCGACGACCGGTACGCCGACACGCATGCGGCGCGGGATGTTCTCGACGAGCTGGCCGGGTTCGATCAGCGGCCACGACCCGACGAAGGGACCCGACGAGGCCGCGCGCCGGCGCTCCGGCGGCGGAGCGGTGGCGGCCTTATCCTGCCGCGGTATAGGCCACCGGCTGCTGGCGGCGACATCCGACGGCGGCGCGGGCGGGACCGGCGGCGTCAGATCGGGATGCGGTCCGGGCGGCGGCAACGGATGTCCCGCGGCCTCTGCCCAATCCGGCTCCTGGTGTCCGGCCGGCGCTCCGGGGCGCTCGGTTCCGAACGTCGAGCGGCCGTCATCCGGGGCGCGCTGGGCCGCGCGGCCGGCGGTGATCGGATGATCGCGCTCGAAGGCCGGCTCGGTCCGCGGAGGCGCAGGCACCGACGAGGGCGGGCCGCCCAAGTCGGGATAGTTCGCGCGCGGGAGCGGCGCGGGGGCCGCGGGCGGCGCGCCGGCACCGGTCCCTTCTGCCGGGCGGTTCTGCAGGCGTCCGCGCGCTGAGGCCAGGATTTCCTCGGTGCTGGCGGGGTGCGTGAAATCGGGTGGCGGCGGCGCGCCGAGGTCGGGTGCCGGATGATCGTCGGCATCGAACTCGGGTTCGTGTTGCTGTGGTGGCGGCGGTGCCGGTTGCGGAGGCGGCGCCGATTGCTGTGGCGGCGGTGGCGCCGCGGGCGTCGCGCGCTGGAGCGCCCGTATCGCTTCCTCGAAGGTCAGGCCCTGCACGCGCAGCAGGTGGGCCGCCGTGCTCTTGCCGTCGCCGACGATGGCGGCCAGCACGATGGCGCCGTTGATCTCGCGGCGGCGCCCCTGCCTGGCGGCGGCGGCGGCGGCTTCGAGGATGCGCCGCAGGTCTGCCGAGATGGCAATGGTCTGGCCGCTGGCAGGGTCGATGCGGTCCTCGGAGCGGCCGAGGACCTCGGACACCTCGGCGGTCAGGCGGGCGAGGTCGATATTGCTGGATTTGAGGACGATGGTTGCTTCCGGATCCTCGGCGAGGGCGAGCAAAAGGTGCTCCAGCGACACCTCGCGGTGAGCCTGCGCCGTCGCGTAGTCCGCGGCACGGGTCAAGGTCGCCGTCAGGTAGGGCGACATGGGAATTCGGCCGAGGTCGTCGACGATCATGGTCGTCATTCAGGTTCCTCTCGGGGCTGCCTCCGAGCCGCGGCGCCGTCGAAAGGCTCAGGCACCGGGCGAGCGTTCCCCGCGTCCTAATCGAATCTCTTATGCGGGATATGACGTTATGATGAGAGTGCGGGCTAAGTTGGACCGCAACTCGCAAGAACTCAACGCGTAATCTTGGCGCGCGATTGTGTGGGAATTCCGTTGAGGCCGGCCCTCCACAGGTTATATGTGCTCGCCGTGAGGGGGCAGGCGCGGGGCGCCGGTGCTCCCGCACGAATTCCGTCCAGGGACGGCAGCAGGGATCGCAAGAGACGATGGCGAAGGTGACCGATACTTCACGGCCGACCCAGGGTGGATCCGAAACGAAGGAGGTTTCGGCTCATGTTCAGGCGCGCATCCTGGCGGAAGCGCTACCCAACATGCTGCGCTATGACGAGCAGACGGTGGTCATCAAGTTCGGCGGCCACGCCATGGGTGACGAGGCGCTGTCGGACGCGTTCGCCAAGGACATCGTCTATCTCAAGCAGTCGGGTGTGAACCCGATCGTGGTGCATGGCGGCGGACCGCAGATCGCGACCATGCTCAAGAAGCTCGAGATCACATCGGAGTTCGTCAACGGACTGCGCGTCACCGACAAGCCGACCGTCGAGGTCGTGGAGATGGTGCTCGCCGGGCGCATCAACAAGGACATCGTCTCGGCGATCAACAAGCAGGGGGGCAAGGCGGTCGGCATCTGCGGCAAGGACGCCAACCTGATGATCGCGCGCAAGATCACGCAGATGGCCGATCCCGCCAGCAACGAGATGAAGGATGTCGACATCGGCTTCGTGGGCGACCCGCTGCACGTCAACCCGCATATCGTGGACGTGATCTCGAAGTCGGATCTCATTCCGGTCATCGCGCCGATCGGAATCTCGCCGGCCGGGGAGACGCTCAACATCAACGCGGACACCTTCGCCTCGGCGCTCGCGGCGCGCATGCAGGCCAAGCGCCTGCTGCTGCTCACCGACGTCGAAGGCGTGCTCGACAAGACCGGCAAGCTGATCGCCGACCTCACGATCACGGAAGCCCAGGAGCTGATCCGCAACGGCACCATCACCGGGGGCATGATCCCGAAGATCGAGGGCTGCATCGAGGTCGTGGAGGCCGGCGTCGAGGCCGTCGTCATCATCAACGGCAAGGTCGCTCACAGCGTTCTGCTGGAGCTTTTGACCGATCATGGCGCCGGCACGCTGGTCGGCAGGCGGAAGCCCAAGGCGAAGACGGCATGAGCGCGGAGCGCAAGGTCGAGACCGAAGCGCCTCCCAAGGTTCTTGGGCCGCGCGCCGGGGCTCCTGCGCGCGGGTTTCAGACTACCGACGCGTGGATCTTCGATCTCGACAACACGCTCTATCCGGCTGCGTGCAATCTGTTCGCGCAGGTCGATCACCGCATGGGCGCTTTTATCGCCCGTTACCTCGGCGTGCCTTACGTGCACGCGCGTCACCTGCAGAAGAGCTACTACCGCCAGTTCGGCACGACGCTCGCCGGGCTGATGGCCGTGCACAAGCTCGATCCGGCGGAGTTTCTGGCTTACGTGCACGATATCGACCTTTCGGTGGTGCAGGAGTCGCCCGCGCTGCGCAAGGCGATCGCCGCGCTGCCGGGGCGACGGCTGATCTACACCAACGGCTCGCAACGTCATGCCGAGCGCGTGGCGGAAAAGCTCGGCGTGCTCGATCTCTTCGAGGACATCTGCGATATCGCGGCCTGTGACTACGTGCCGAAGCCCGAGGCCGACGCCTTTCAGCGCATGATCCGTCGGCACGGCGTGGCCGCAAAGACATCCGCCATGTTCGAGGACATGCCGATGAACCTCGCCGCACCGCATGATCTCGGCATGACGACGGTGCTCGTGCATTCGAGCTATGTGGACCATCCGATCCAGGAGCAGATGAAGAGCTGGACCGAGCTGCCGGACCATATCCATCACATGACGCTGGATCTGGCGGCGTTTCTTGCGGAGACGGCGCGGACGCGTTGAAGCGTGTCTGGATCCCGGCCTTCGCCGGGATGACGTTGAGAGGAGGCGGGCTGGCAACAAAACGGACGTCACCCCGACGAAGGTCGGGGCTCAGATACGTCGCAGTCGAATCGAGGGCGGCCCGACGCGGGTCAGCCCTGCTTCTCCCAGCGACCGCTGTCGGACTGATGCCAGTAGGTGACGGCGCAGCCGTACTCGATCGCTTGGCGCAGCGGCTGGAGGTCATTTCCATACACACCATGGCCGGGCTTGACCCGGCCATCCAGGGCAACACACGCCAACCTCTACCCATGCGGCCCCTGGATGGCCGCCTCAAGGGCGGCCATGGAGTAGGGGAAGGTGGCTCGGTCTCCGGAAATGGATGGACCATGGAGGAGGGCGGTTCGGTTCCGGGCGAAGCGCGCTAGCGTGCGAGACCCGGAAACCAACGTAAGAATCGTCGAAGACGCAAAATCTAAAGCGATAGAAGTGTTGCGCTGGGTTCCCGCTCTGCGCTCGGCTTACGCCGTCGCTTGGCGGGAATGACGGCACTGAAGGATCGCGGCCGGCTCAGCCCTGCTTCTCCCAGCGGCCGCTGTCGGACTGGCGCCAGTAGGTGACGGCGCAGCCGGAGGCCTTCGCCGCTTTCCATTGCTCGCGCGCCTTGCCGGTCGCCTCGGGATCGCGGCCGTCGAACAGGCAGACGATACGCACAAAGCCCGCGAAGGCGTTCATCTCGGCGCCGTCGACGAGGAAGCGCACGCCGGCACCGTTGGGCGTCTCGTCGCCGGTCGTGAGGTAGACGGGCTGGCGGCCCGGGTCTCCGTCGCGCGCCGTGCCGTGAGGGAGGAAGCTCGCGTCGTTGTAGGTCCAGAGCGCGAGGTCGAGTGCTTCGAGGCGCTCGGCGCTGCCGGATTGAACCACGGCGCGCCAGCCGCGCTCCAGCGTGCGCTCGAGCAGCGACGGCAGAACACGCTCGAGCGGTGCACGCTCGAGGTGGTAGAACAGAACTTCCGTTGCGTCCGCCATGCTCTTTGTTTTTCTCCGTACGCCGCATCATAGCGAGCAGCGGCGAACCGCGCGATGCAGCGGTTGCGTGACGCTCTCAGGAAAAGATCACCTAGGGGACTTGATGTTCCATGGGGGCTCGCCTATCTCTGCGAGTCCGGTGCGGCGCCATCTTGGGTGACGCCCGTGCGGGCGGTGACGTTCAGCAGCATCTTCGGGTTCGCTGCAGGATTCCCGCCCGCTGCGATTCCGGCATCCGCTTCTTCGATTGCGGAAACTTGTGACCCGCGCCGGATCGCTCAGCGGTTCTTCAAATATTTGCGCGGCACCATGCCGGCATCGACCAGCGCGTCGAAGCACCTCTTGGTCAAGTTGCCTCGCTTGCCCGCGAGCTCGATGCAATTTCGCAGCGCTGCGGAGCCGACCTTATAGGCCGGACAGTGAGTGTCGTAGTCGCCTTTGCAGGCGGTCTCGACCTTCTTGCTGTAGGCTGCGGCCTCGACCGTCAGCAGCGCCAGCAAGCCGGCGGCCATCGATACGGTGCGGAGCGTGCGGGCAAATCTGCGGCCGGGATTCGAGCGCGGGGCGTAGGACATCACGCGTTCCTTTTTGATCTTGGACATCCGTTCGGCATGATCCCCGGCGGCGAGCGTATCGCTCGGGCTCCGGCGGCGCCAGCCGGTTCTACAACGCCGATCTTCGAAAATGGTTTGCCAGCTTTAACCGCGGCGGCGCTTGGGCGCGAACGGGTTGTCGCCTCCGCGCAAGTTCAGGCGGATGGGAGTCCCCGGCAGATCAAATGTCTCGCGCAGGCTGTTGAGAAGATACTTCTGATAGGTCTTCGGCAGTGCATCGGGGCGCGAGCAGAAGGCGACGAATGTCGGCGGACGCGTCGACGGCTGGGTGATGTAGCGAATCTTTAAGCGGCGGCCGGAGGGCGCGGGGGGTGCGTGCCGGGCCAGTGCCTCCTCGAGCCAGCGGTTGAGGGCCGGGGTCGGAACGCGCCGGTTCCAGACGTCGGAGGCCGTCACGACCGCGCGCAGAAGCTTGTCGATGCCCTTCTCGCTCGCGGCGGAAATGGGAATCACGGTGACGCCCGGCACCTGCGCGAGGCCTTCGGCGATTTTCCGGTGCAGCCCCTTCAGGAGCTGCTGCTTGTTCTCGACCAGATCCCATTTGTTGAGGGCGATGACGATGGCACGGCCTTCCTCGGTCACGAGATCGCCGATGCTCAAGTCCTGGTGCTCGATGCCGCGTTCGGCGTCGAGCAGGAGCACGACGACCTCGGCAAAGCGGATCGCGCGCACGGTGTCGCTGGTGGAGAGCTTTTCGGCGAGCTCGGTGACCTTGGCCTTGCGGCGCAGCCCGGCGGTGTCGAACAGGCGGATGGTGCGGCCCTGCCAGGTGATGTCGCTGGCCACGGAATCGCGCGTCAATCCCGGCTCGGGGCCGGTGATCATGCGATCCTCGCCGATGATGGCGTTGACGAGGGTCGACTTGCCGGCGTTTGGACGGCCGACGATGGCGACGCGCAACGGACGCTCTACGGTGTCCGTGTCCTCGGGTTCTTCCTCGCCATCGGCGCGTTTCACCCGCGGCTTCGGCTTGAGGCCGAGGGCGGCAAGCGAGTCGCGCTCGAGCTCGCCGAGACCCAAGCCGTGCTCCGCCGAGATGGCGACCGGATCGCCGAGTCCCAGCTTGAACGCCTCGTAGAAGCCTTCGTCGGAAGTGCGGCCTTCGCACTTGTTGGCGATCAGCACGACGGGGCGGCCCGACGCGCGCACGGTGCGGGCAAACGTTTCGTCGGTCGCGGTGACGCCGTCCTTCGCATCGATGACGAACAGCACGAGATCGGCCAGCTCGATGGCGGCCTCCGTCTGCTGGCGCATGCGGTCGGCGATCGACCCCTTGGTGGCTACCTCGAGTCCCGCCGTGTCGATGATCTTGATCGGATGGCCGCCGAGCTCCGCATCGCCCTCCTTGCGGTCGCGCGTCAGGCCCGGCAGGTCGGAGACCAGCGCGGCGCGTGTGCCGGTGAGGCGATTGAAGAGGGTCGACTTGCCCACGTTGGGCCGGCCGACGATGGCGATTTTGGGGGTCATTTGGTTTGCTCGCGTCAGGAGCGGCTTATGGCCCGAAACTGTCGGAAATGCAAAGTGGGGCTGTTCTGGTCAGCCGGACGCTCGCGCGGGGGCTGGCATGTGCGTTGTGGCCCCTGGGTCCCGGCTCTCGCGGCTGATGCCGCTCGGCCGGGATGACAGGGTGCGCGTGCCTCTCAGGTTTGTCATCCCGGCCAAGCGAAGGCGCATGCCTGAGCGCAGAGCCGGGACCCAGGGCCAAGCGCTTTGCCGTTAACGATTTAACGATTGCGGCTGCTGACGAAGCGGGCGGCCTCGATCAGCGTCTCGGCCTTTGTGCCGAAGGGCGCGAGGGCGTCGATGGCGGCCTGCTCGACGCGCTTCAACTCGGTGCGGGCCGCATCAATTCCCATCAGGGAGACGAGGGTCGCCTTGCCCGCGGCCTCATCCTTGCTCACCGCCTTGCCGACCGTCGCGGCATCGCCTTCGACGTCGAGGAGGTCGTCGGCGATCTGGAAGGCGAGACCCAAGGCTGCCCCGTAGTCCTGCAATGCGCGTCTCGCGTCGGCGTCGGCCTGGCCGAGGATCGCGCCGGCTTCGGCGGAGAATGTGATCAGCGCGCCGGTCTTCAGGCTTTGCAGGTGAAGGATCTCCGCGAGCGCGGGAGGGGCGGTGCGCGGCAGCCGCTCGGCGCCGAGATCGAGCGCCTGTCCGCCGACCATGCCGTGGATGCCGGCGGCCCTGGCGAGGCCCGCTATTAACGCCAGGCGGACGTCCGCATCGGGGTGTGCTGTCGGTGCGCTCAGGGTCTCGAACGCGAGGGTCAGCAGCGCGTCTCCCGCCAGAATGGCCGTCCACTCGTCGAAGGCCTTCCACACCGTCGGCTGGCTGCGGCGCGTTTCGTCGTTATCCATGGCGGGCAGGTCGTCGTGGGCCAGGGAATAGCAATGCACGCATTCGACGGCGGCCGCGGTATCCAGTGCCTCATTCTCGGAAAGCCCGAAAAGAGCCGCACTCTCGACCACAAGAAACGGGCGGAATCTTTTGCCGCCACCGAGCGTCGCATGGCCGATGGCGTCCAACAGCCGCTGCGGGGGCGGGCCATCCTCTTCAACTGGCTCCGTTTTTGCACCTAAGAGCGCATCCAGACGGGTTTCTGTTAGCCGTCTGATCCGATCGAGCCTTTGCGCGAAGGTCATTGAGGAAGTACCTAAGATTATCTGTGGGACTGGGCGCGTGGCGCGGGATATAGCATCCGTGGCGGACAAGGACATCCGTGAGGACGTTGAGGGGCCCGATGACGTGCCCCCGTCCGAGCGGCCCCGCTCTGAGGGAGGCCCTGCAACACGGGAGCCCGAACCGCGTCCGCCGGATGAGACCACGCAGCCGCCCGTTGCGGAGGCGGAGTCCGAGACATCCGCCAGCGTTGATATTCCTGAGCCGATCGCGGACCCGGCGGTTGCCGCCGAAGCGCCGCCGCAGAACGCTCCGTGTGATCCTGATAACGGCGCGGTCGCTATCGCCGCCGAGGAAGTTCCGCACGCTGCCGCTCCCCTTCCGGATCAGCCGGTGCCGCCGCTCGAAGCCGAGGCGCGACCTGACTCACGTGAGCTGGCGATGCGGGAGCCGGAACCCGAGCCCGGGGATGGCGCGGTTTCTATCGCGGCCGAGGAAGTCCCGCACGTCGCTGCTTCCATTCCGGATCAGCCGGTGTCGCCGCCCGAAGTCGAGGCGCGACCTGACTCACATGCGCCGACGACGTGGGAATCGGATACCGAGGATGGCGCGGAGATCCTAGCGGCCGAGGAAATTCCGCACACTGCTGCTCCCGCTTCGGATCAGACGGTGCCGCCGCTCGAAGTGGAGGCTCCGGCCGAAGCCTGTGCGCCGACGCCGCGGGTGCCAGCTCCGGAGAGCAGTGCGGAGATCGTCGCTGCCGAGGAGGTTCCATCGATCGCGGCCGAGGTGCCGCAAGACGCGGCGCGCGACGAAGGGTCCGACGACGCCGAACCGTGGCGCACGGCCATCGCGGGCGCGCTCACGGCGTTGCCGTCCGAGCCTGCTGCGCCGCCGGTCGAACCGCCGCAAGACCGCGCGGCAGCGGATGTGGCGGAGGATCGTGCGGCTGAGGCAACACCCGCTGCTGCATCCGATCATGCGCACCCATCCGATGCTGCGGAGGCGTCGTTCACGTCGGCGGCAAAGGACCTTTTCCGTCCTCCTGCCATCGAGGAAGAGCCGCATCTCATCACGCTCGGACGCCGCCTCAATCCGACGCTCAGCATTCCGCGGCCGGTGGCGCCCGACATCACGCCGCGGGCGGATCCCGTCGTTGCGCAGGAGCCCTGGTGGAAGACCACGCCGTGGCCCGTGCATCTTGACGCAGTTTCTGAGCGGCACGGCCATCGATCGCAGATGGGTTCCGCTCAAGTCCATCTCCCGCAATCTGGTGCGTGCGGTCATCGTGTCGGAGGACGGGCGCTTCTGCGAGCACAGCGGAATCGATACGGCGGCCATCAAGGAGGCGATCGAGCGCGCGTCGCGGGGGACGCCGCGCGGGGCCAGCACGATCTCGATGCAGGTGACGAAGAATCTCTTCCTCTGGAACGCCAAGAGCTATGTGCGCAAGGTGATCGAGATTCCGCTCACCCTCTATATGGAGCTGCTCTGGCCCAAGGCGCGCATCCTCGAAGTCTATCTCAATATTGCGGAGTGGGGCCCGGGCGTGTTCGGCGCCGAGGCTGCGGCTCAGCGCCATTTCGGAAAATCGGCGGCGCGGCTCGGCGAGCGGGAAGCGGCACTGCTGGCCGCCGTGCTGCCGAACCCCGTTGTGCGCGATGCTGGGTCTCCCAGTGCGCAGACTTCGGCGAAGGCGCGCGTGGTACAGGCGCGGGTCAAGGCTTACGGGTCGGTCGCGTCGTGCGTTGCATCCGCAGCCGCCGCGACGACTCCGGCGGCCCAGACACCGGCGGTCAGGCCGCCCCGCACCATCCGCAAGACGCCGTCCAAGCCGGCGGCACGCAAGAAGCAGCCGGCGCCCGCCAACGACTGGGCGCCCGTGCTCAATTTCGGGTCGCCCTGAGATTCGGGAATTCGTTTTATTTTCCGTTGCTTGCCGCTGATCCAAAATGCTCTGGCGCCGGTCGGTGTTTGCCGCTATAAGGCCGCGATCTTTGGTTTTGGAGCCTGCAGCGGCCGACCGAGCGGTCATGCCGCCGGGTCGGGCCAAAGCCGGGCCTTCATCCATTCTCACGACCGGACCTCTGCGCGCCTTGCCTGGCGCTGCGATCATTGGAGTTAACCCATGGCTGTTCCAAGGAAAAAGACCTCGCCCATGAAGAAGGGGCAGCGCCAGTCGCACGACGCGCTCTCTGCGCCGACGTATGTCGAGGACAAGGACAGCGGCGAGCGCCGCCGCCCGCATCACATCGATCTCAAGACGGGCAAGTATCGCGGCCGGCAGATCCTCGAGCCGAAGTCCGACGCATAACGGTCGGCCGGGTCGTCACGGATCCGGCATGTTCCGCCTGTAGCTACACAAACGACGGCCCCCGGCGGGGGTCGTCGTTTTGCTTGTCGTCCCTCGCAATCTTTCGGAGGATGGAGTACGAGGCTCACGTCCAGGCCAGCAGGAGAGACCTATGTCGCTGAGAGCTATCCCGTTCACGTTCCTTGTTTTCGTCCTCTACAATGTCATCGTTCTTTTCTCGGGCTCGCCGGCCGTCGAGACGGCCGATGGCCCGGCGGCGGCCCGTGAGCTTCTTGCGGCGGAGATCTTCAGCGTTCCCATGATCAGCGGTGCGCGCTGGGCCTTCACATGGGGCGACCTGATCCTCGTCGTTTCACTGCTCGTGCTGTTCATCGAGCTTCTGAAGGCGACCTACACGTCGACGTCCTCGCTGGTCGATCACGGTCTGTCGATGCTGGTGTTCATCGCCGCGCTGGTCGAGTTCATCGTTGTCCCGCAGGCGGCGACATCGGTGTTCTTCCTGGTGCTGGTCTGCCTGCTCATCGACGTCGTTGCCGGGTTCACCATCGGCATTCGTGTCGCGCGGCGCGACATCGGCTTCGGAAACGCCGACTAAGTCTCGCGGTCCCGTCAGATCCTCGCAACGCGCGATCCACAGAGGGAACGCGCGTTGCGATTTGCTGTGTGCGCGGGAATTGTTTGCTATGATGTCCGGACGGGCGCCCGGGAAGTAGCTGGGGTTTGTCAGTACATTTCGATCTATTTCATCGGCCCGCTCATGATTTGCTTCCGGTTTCGCGCTTTTGGCCGGAGCCGCTAATCTGCCGCGCAACGGCGTCCTGGCTGCCAGCCAGCCGACGGATGGGAACCGGGACACGGCTAAGCGCTTGCGGCCTATGGAACGGACATGGATGTGCCGGAGCCTGATCCCGCCTTGCTCAACCGGACCCGTCTTTTCGAGGCGCTTGGCGCCGTGTTTCGCCGTGCGGAACGCACGCAGCGGCCCGCCGCCCTTCTGATGGTCTCCGTGAACGCGCTCGGTGCCGTCAACACGCAGCTCGGCATCGACGTCGGCGACGAGCTCATCGTCGAGACCGGCCGTCTGTTGAAGTCGAAACTGGAGAACGTCGATACCATCGGCCGGTACGGATCGAATACCTTCGCGGTGATCGTCGACGACTGCGGTCCGGACGCGATCGGCGGCGTGGCGGCGACCATGAACGCGCTCGTGAAAGGGACGACGTTTCCGACAGCCGTTGGTCCGATGGCCGCTTCCATCTCGATCGGCGGCGTGGTCATCCCTCAGCACGCGAAGACGGTCAGCGAAGCCATTCAGGATGCCATTGCCGCGGTCGAACTCGCCAAGCAGCAGGCTCCCGGCGGCCTCGTCGTGCATACGCAGGAGCTTGCCGCCGAACGCGCGCTCGTGCGCGAGGAGGCCGTTTCCAGCTCGGTGCTCGGCGCCATCGAAGAAGGACGGATGGAGCTCATGCTGCAACCCGTCGTGCGTGCGAGCGATCGCACACTTGCCTTTTATGAAGGCCTGCTCCGGCTGCGCCGACGGGATGGCGTGATGATCCCGGCATCGGATTTCATCGAGGATGCGGAGAAGCTCGGCTTGGCGCGCGTGGTCGACCGGCGCGCGCTCGAGCTGGCGCTGCCGCTGCTTGTCGCTCACCGCGATCTCAAGCTTTCGATCAACATCTCAAGTCTGACGGTGGGCGATGAGGACTGGATCGCGACCTTGCAGGCGGTCGTGAAGACCAGACCCGATATCCCTCCGCGCCTGATCGTCGAGATGACGGAGACGGCGATGGTGCACGACTTCGATGCGGCGGCCGTGTTCCTGGACCGCTTGCGTGCTATCGGATGCCGCGTTGCCATCGATGACTTCGGCGCCGGCTATACGTCGTTCCGGCATCTGCGGCAGCTCACCGTCGACATGTTGAAGATCGATGGCGCGTTCGTCATCAACGTGCTCCAGGGGCGGCAAGAGGGCGTGCTCGTCAAATCGATGATCGAGATGGCCACGGGGCTCGGGCTCGAGACGGTTGCGGAGTGGGTTGCGGACGAGGAGACGGCGGCGTTTCTCGAGGCGGCCGGCGTCACCTATCATCAGGGCTTCCTGTTCGGACAACCCGTGACGGTCGAGGAGCTGGAGCAGGAAGGGGCGCTTTAGGAGCTTCCGCCGTCATCGACGTGCAAGCTTCCCCGCATTGCCGACTTTAGGTCGGAGTCCCGGACTACTCGTGGTCCTTGGCGAGCCGCTCGATGCGCTGCTGCATGGCGGTGAGCTGCGCCTTCAGCTCGTCGATCTCGCCCTTCGGCGCTTCCGCGCCGGCGCTCGGCGTGGGTGTCTCGCCGAGCTTGCCCTGCTTTGCTGCGCCGCCGAAAGACGTCCACATGGTCATCGCCTGCTCGAACATCGCCATGTTCTTGCGGGCCTGGTCCTGGTAGGCCTCGAAGGCAGCGGCGGGGTTGGCGAACGCGCTTGCGAACATGGAGCGGAACTTCTCCTGCTCCTTGACGAGGTTCTCGAGGCTGAATTGGAGATAGCTCGGCACCATTGTGCCGATGTTGTCGTCATAGAAGCGGATCAACTGACGCAGGAACGGGATCGGCAGCAGCGTCTGCCCGCCCTCGCGGCTCTCCTGCTCGACGATAATCTGCGTCAGCACGGCATGCGTGAGGTCGTCGCCCGACTTCGCGTCGTAAACGACAAAGTCCTTGTCATTGCGAACCATCTGGGCCAAGTCGTCCAGCGTCACGTAGGTGCTGGTCTCGGTGTTATAGAGGCGCCGGTTCGCATACTTCTTGATGACCACCGCTTCTTTTTTGTCGGTCGGTACGTCGGATTTGTTGAGCATCGGCTGAGCCATCAAACTACCCTCGTTGCACTGCGGCATCGTAGCACAGGCTTCTGATGCGCTTCCACATTTAACTGCATAGCTGCCAAGCAAAGTTCCTAACCAAGAGCTAATTGCGGTCGGCGTTCAGCACCTGCTATCGTTTACATAGGGCCGCCGTTCCTTGATGCATGTCAAAGGCGACGGACACCCTTAAAGGCCAAGAAACGCCCTGATTGCCCCGAGGAGGAAGCACGTATGAGTGCGGATAGCACGACCGTCGTTATTGCCAGCGCCGCCAGAACGCCCGTCGGAACGTTCAACGGATCACTCGCCAGCCTGCCGGCTCATGAGCTCGGCAAGGTCGCCATCACCGCCGCTCTCGAGCGCGCCGGCGTCTCGCCGGGTGACGTGTCCGAGGTGATCCTCGGGCAGGTTCTCACGGCCGGCCAGGGGCAGGGCCCCGCGCGCCAGGCCTCCATCGCTGCCGGCGTTCCCGTCGATACGCCTGCCTGGAGCGTCAACCAGATCTGCGGCTCGGGTCTGCGCGCCGTGGCGCTCGGTATGCAGCAGATCCAGACCGGTGACGCGGCGATCGTCGTCGCGGGCGGACAGGAAAGCATGAGCCGCTCGATGCACGCCGCGCACCTGCGCGACGGCACCAAGATGGGCGACGTCAAGTTCATCGACACCATGGTCAAGGATGGCCTGTGGGACGCCTTCAACAACTACCACATGGGCACCACGGCCGAGAACGTGGCCAAGCAGTGGCAGATCACGCGCGCCGAGCAGGATGCGTTTGCGGCCGCATCGCAGAACAAGGCTGAGGCTGCGCGCAAGGCCGGCAAGTTCAAGGACGAGATCGCGCCGGTCACGATCAAGGGCAGGAAGGGCGACGTGGTCGTCGATACCGACGAGTACATCAAGGACGGCGTGACGGCGGAGGGCATCTCGAAGCTGCGCCCCGCCTTCGATCCGAAGGAAGGCACGGTTACGGCCGCGAACGCATCGGGCATCAATGACGGTGCAGCCGTCGTCGTTCTGATGACCGCCGAAGAAGCCAAGA
>JAFKKW010000381.1 GCA_017304275.1 Hyphomicrobiales bacterium
GCCCGATTCCCGTGCACCAATAGGGGGAAAGCACAGGCCAAGCGGCCTTGATGGCGCGGCAGAGAGCCCGCACCCGCGCGCGGGTGGTCGGCTGGCCGCGCTGCGGAAGCTCAAATGCCAATGCATCTACCGCGCGCCGCACTGAGTCTGCGTTCAAGAGTATCGGCACTGCCGCCTTGACCTCGGCACGTTCGAAGCCCGGGATGCAGCTGTAGAAGTCGAAGCCATCGACACCGAACGGCAGGTCGAGGCCCGCCATGGCGCTGAGAAGGCGGGCATGACAACAGCTGTAGTCGAACTCAAAGGTAGGCCGCCCGTCGATCGTGATCGAAGACCTCAGCTCCTTCTTGATGCTCTGCCAGGGGGCGTACCAGCGGCCGCCGTAATCGAAGTCACCGGTGAAGACGCGGTGATAGAGCCTTGCCGCCAACGAGAGCATCGAACTAGCGGAGCAGGCGCCGTCGAGATCGACAGAGAACAACGCCTGGAAGTCGTTGTGTGCCTGGACATCGGCGCGCATGGCGCGGATCGCGTCCGTATCATCGTAGGGCAGCAACCGCTTGCTCTTGCCCGCCGTCCGGAGTTCGATAAGTTCGGTTTGGACGGCTTGCACCTCGCAATGGGGCGAAGCATCGATGAGAGCTGCTAGGCGCGCTGTTGCACGCAGCGTGGAGCGGGTCCTGGCGTTCGGCGAGGGTGCCGTCCGGCTCTCTTCGACCAGCCTGGCGACGACGAGTGCGTCGACTGCCGACGTCACCGAGGCATAGGTATAGTAACCTGGGTAGTAGTGCCGTACGGCACGGTCCGAGTAGTGGGTGGTGTCACGCGAGTAGAAGATGATCGCCTCCGGGTCCATGTGGAAGTTGGCGAGGATGGCCGAGGCCGCAAGAGCGGTCTTCCGCTTCAGGGGGCCGGTCATGGCGAGGAGCGCTTCGACGAGAGGGGCAGATTCCTTAAGGCGCACCCTGAGGCTCAGGGGGCGTTCGCGCTCGGGCTTAGGCGTGGCGGATCCGGCGCAGACGTGCATCGGCGACAACTCCAGCTATGTGGCGGAGAAGGAAAAGGTGGTTGAGGTTGAGGAAGGAGCGCGCTCGGCCATCCAGAGCCGGGCATGCGCAGCTTGGCGTCAGGAAAAGAATTGATGAAACTCTTGCCTTCGACAAAGCCGGCGCGCTCAGGCGCTTAGGTTCCAATCACTGAACGAGCCAGAAAGAGATCGAAATAGTTGTGAACATGTCCCGCCATGTCGTTCCACCTATTGGCTGTTCCTATTGGCCAGTGGCATCGTGACGACGAGCGGCGACTGCATAAAGTGAGACGATATTTGCCTGATGACGGTCAGAGAAAAGCGCGGCCCATCAAGAGGTGGGAGCTCGGCGTCGACTTCTTCCCCGAAGCCAGCGGCCTTGGCTATCGGCAGCGGGATGGCACGCTCTGGCTCTCGCCGGTCGGTGGAAGGCGGGCTGCGCTGCTTCCCCCGCAGATGCTGAAGATTATCGCTGCCGCGGGAGAACCGCTGCCGGGGTGGCCCGAGAGGCTTCCAGAGGATTGGTTAGCTCATCCACGCCGCAACGTGCGGCGCGGGCAGAAAAGGCCCGTTGAAGTGTTACGCGCCTTTCGCGATGTGCTGACTGCGATAAACGCGAGCTATCCCTCGCTCGCGAGTACTGCAAATTCTGCAACGGCAAAGGCTCTGAGATCAATGGCGGAAGAGCTGAGAAAGGGTGGCTCGGACGTCGACCGCCACCTCCAGCGCGCAAAGAGGGCCTTCTCACGAGACCAATTTCTGAGGAATGAGCTTGCCGAATGTATAGCGATGCTAGGCGAAGATACCAATGAGGAGGCCCGACAGGCGCACGCGGCACGCCTCGATTTCTTGGCCGATGCTGCTGAAGAGACAAGGGAAAAAGACCCTTTGATGGTACTTTTGCCGTCCCTGGAAGAATGGTTCGTACAGCTCTTTGATAAGGCTCCTACCCGCGTCTGGAAGCGCGGGTCAAACGCGCTTGGTGAGGAGGCCGACGAGCCCGGAGGCGCGTTCCCAACATTGGCAAGCGCATTACTTTGCGAGGTGGGCCTTCAGTACACCCCAAAGTCAATCCACAGCAAGCTGGGCCGGTGGCGAACACTACAGAAATCAGTATCGTTGCGATCCTAGATCATCTCACTAGCCTCGCTGTTTCGCAGCGGCGTATCGCTGCGGGATGTTTTATCGCGACCCGCCTACAGGACAACAAACGGCGCACGAGGTGGTCGCCAAGCTCGCTGTCGCGCTTGCACGTCAGGCCGCACGCGAGGATCATGCTGCCGAGCTAGAGCGCCAGGGAGGCAGACAATGCGTGTCGCCATCTACGCCCGATACTCCTCCGATCTCCAATCCGAGCGGTCGGTAGACGACCAGTTCGCCCTGTGCCGCGAGCGTGCCCAGCGCGAGGGTTGGAGGGTTGTCGGAGAGTACGCCGACCGTGCCGTCAGCGGGGCCTCGACACTGAACCGGCCCGATCTCCTGCGCCTGATCGCGGACGCGGAAGCTCGCAAGTTCGACGTGATCTTCACTGAGAGCTTGGACCGCCTCTCGCGCAGCCAGGCCGACATCGCGGCGTTCTATGAGCGAGCGCAGTTTAATGACGTTCGCATCGAGACGCTGGCCGACGGCGTGGTGTCGGAGCTTCATGTCGGGCTCAAAGGAACCATGTCAGCGCTGTTCTTGAAGGATCTCGCCCAGAAGACGCGGCGCGGACTCGTCGGCCGCGTGCGGGCTGGTAAGTCGCCTGGAGGCCGAATCTACGGCTACATGTCCGTAGACGGCGTGCTCACTATCGTGCCTGAGGAGGCCGAGATCATTCGGCGCATCTTCCGAGAATACGTCGAGGGCCGCTCGCCGCTCGTCATCGTCGCTGACCTCAATCGCGAGCGTATCCCTGCGCCTCGTGGTGGGCAGTGGGCCGCGAGCACCATCAATGGCTCCCGCAAGCGCGCCAACGGCGTCATCGGAAACCGGCTCTACGTCGGCGAGATGGTTTTCGGGCGCCAGCGCAACATTAAGGACCCGATCACAGGGAAGTGCCAGAAGCGGCTGTGTCCCGAGAACGAGTGGATCGTTCAGCCGATGCCACAGCTGGCCATAGTTGAGTTTGAGGTCTTCGCTGCGGCCCAGGAGCGGCGCAAAATGACTTGCCAAGTGCGCCTGACGCAGCGGCGCCGTCCTAAGCACATCTTCTCAGGGCTCGTCCTCTGTGGCTGCTGCGGTGCCTCAATGATCATGACGAACCAGCTTCGACTGGCGTGCTCGGCGCGCACGAACAGGCGCACCTGCGACAACGCCCGCACCATAACCCTATCCGAGGTCGAGAACCGGGTGTTGCGGGCTTTGCAGAAGCGCCTGCTGGCGCCGGAGATCGTCGCCGAGGCGGTTGAGGCCTACCGCGCGGAACGCTCTCGCCTCACCGCCGAACGGGCTAAGGCAGCCCGTCAGCACGCCCGTGAGGTGGCCGAGATCGATCGTAAGATCGCGCGCGTCATCGACATCATCGAGAGCAAGGACCATAGCAGGGAGGAGGCGCGCGTCCTTGGCGGGCGTATCGCCGAGCTGGAGCGGGCACGAACGGCTCTCCTGGCCCGCACGCCAGCGCCCATTGAGGACGAAATGCTGGCGCTGCATCCGCGCGCCGCTGAGCGCTACCGGCAGAAGGTGGAGCAAAGCCGCGCCGCCCTGACCAAAGGTGACGAGGCGGGCCGTGAGGCTGTAGGGCTGGTGCGCGAGCTAGTCACGAAGATCATCGTGATGCCAACGCCGAAGGGAGAGGCTCTGCACCTCGCCGTCGAGGGTGATTTGGCCGTTATGCTGGAGCAAGAACGCTCCACGAACGAAAAGTCGGTATCGATGGTACCGCCTCCCCGGCTCGAACGGGGGACCTCTAGATCCACAATCTAGCGCTCTAACCAACTGAGCTAAGGCGGCTTACCTGATCGGTTTCAATATCTTACTTCCGACCCCCTCGAAAGGGCCGGACGCCGTCCGACGCGGACGGATGCCTCGGGCCCGCCTTATAGGATTTAGGGCGGGAGCCGGCAATCCTCAAATTTGCACCTCGCATGCTCTTTGAAGGAGGTGCTTATCGCCGGCGGCCGGGCGAAGCCGTCCGAGCAAGGGGTGCGCCACTGGGTCAAGACGTCCCGTCGCGAGCGGCAAGGTAAGGCTCACACGAAGGATCTCGCTCCAAACCGTGATGAGGACTAGTGTTTCCATCCATGACACCCGCCCGCGTCCTGACATTCGGCCAAGATGTGCCCGCGGCAGCGCTTGCGTTGCTCGCGGCCAACGGACCTGCGGCGTGGCTGATCGACATCGCGGGCGGACGTATTCCGGCCGCCAACACGGCGGGCAGCGCGCTGCTCGGGCTCGACTGCCTCGTCTCGCAGCCGCTGCTCGATGCGTCGATGCCCGCCCTGGCATGGCTGCGTCAACGCGTGCACGAGGTCAGGCCCGACGATGCCAAACCCAAGCGGCTCGTATTGTGGGGTGCTCATGGTGCCTTGCAGGTGCGCTGTCGCGTGCAGATTCTGGGCATGGGCCCCAAGGCGCTCGCTCTCGTGATCGCGCTCGATGAGTCGAAGCCGGTCCGTCCGGCCGGTTCTCATGAACCCGCCCGGCCGCTCGCCGCCAGCGATACGGCGACGCTCAAGGATCTCGCGCGGAAGATCCGCGAAGGGCAGATGACACGCCTGCAGCCTGCGCACCCGCCGGCGTCCCGGGACGCCGGCCTTCCCGATGTGCACCGCGCCGCGCCGCCGCCGGAGCTGCCTTTCTCGATCCGGTCCAGCCTCGCCCACGAGCTCAAGACACCGGTCAGCGCCATCGCGGCCGCGGCTGAGATCATGCAAGACGAGCGTTTCGGGCCACTCGGAAACGCACGCTACGCCGGCTACGCGCGGGACATCCACGGCAGCGCGCAGCATGTGCTCAACGTCATCGAGCGCATGCTTGCCGAGGGACGCGCGGACGCAGATGCCCCTCTACGCGACGCCGACATTACAGAAATCGACGTGGGCGGGCTCCTCGAGGACGCCGTCTCGCAGCTCATCCCGATCGCCGAACGTGCGGGTCTCACCCTTATCCTCGCGCTGGCGCCGCGCTTGCCGCACGTCATCGCCGACGCGACGAGCCTGCGGCAGATCGTGTTCAATCTGGCGACCAACGCGTTCAAGTTCACCGCGCGCGGCGGGCGCGTCACAATCGCGGCACGCTACGAGGGCGATGGACCGCTTTCGATCTCCGTTTCGGATACCGGGGCAGGCCTCAGCGCACGCGAGGTCGAGAGGCTGCTGACGCCGGGTGGGGCCGCTCAGACCCGATTACAGGGTGGCACAGCCCATTCCGACGGACTGGGCCTCGGCCTGCCCCTGGTGCAAGCGCTCGCGGCGGCCAACGGTGCGAAATTCCATATCGAAAGCACGCCCGGCGCGGGCACATCGGCATCGTTGGTGTTCGGCAAGGGGCGGATCGTGCCCGTCTGAACAGCCTCGAATCCCACAACCGAACGCCGACGGAACAGCGGCGCGATCGATCGTCGTACAATTGTTGACTTTCTTGACGTAGTTTGCGGGCGCTGCTTTATGAGCTTCGCATCCTGCGGGCCGCCGGATTGCAGCGGACAGCCCTCGTCCGCACCAGCGGCCAGCCGATAGCGGGACTTTGACCCCCGATTATTGGAGCTTCATCATGAGATCTGCACGCAACTTCCTACGCAACGCCCGGTTTGCGCTCGCGACGCCGATGCTTTCCTTCGCGGCGATGACCGGCGTGAGCACCGACGCACGGGCGGCGGAAGAGGTGAACGTCTATTCGTATCGCGAGCCCGGTCTTATCGATCCGATCTTCAAGACGTTCACGGCCGAGACCGGCATCAAGGTCAACGTCGTCTATTCGAAGGACGGGCTCATCGAGCGCATGTCGGCCGAGGGGCGCAATAGCCCGGCCGATCTGCTGATCACGCCCGAGTCCGGCCTGCTCATCCAGGCGAAGGGCGCGGGTGTCACGCAGGCGCTCAAATCGAGCGTGCTCGAAAGCACCATCGACGCCAAGCTGCGCGACCCCGAAGGTCACTGGTTCGGACTGACGCGGCGCGCCCGCGTCGTCTACGCGTCCAAGGACCGCGTCACGCAGGATGCGATCACGTACGAGGAGCTCGCCGATCCCAAGTGGAAAGGCAAGATCTGCATCCGCTCCGGCCAGCATACCTACAACATCGCGCTGATCGCCTCGATGATCGCGCACGACGGCGAGGAGAAAGCCGAGGCTTGGCTCACGAGCCTGCGCGACAACCTGGCCCGCAAGCCGGCCGGCGGCGACCGCGAGGGCGTGCGCGACGTGAAGGCGGGGCTGTGCGATCTCGCGATCGGCAATACCTACTACATGGCCGCGATGCTCAAAAATCCGGAGCAGAAGCCGTGGGCGGACTCGGTGAAGATCCTATTCCCCAACGCGGCCGATCGCGGCACGCATGTCAATATCTCGGGCGCTGCGCTGGCAGCCTACGCGCCTCACAAGGACAGTGCCATCAAGCTGCTCGAATTCATGGTCTCGCCGGAGGCACAAGCCCTCTATGCCGAGGGGAACGGCGAATATCCGGTGACGGCGACCGCCAAAACCTCGGATCTCGTCAAGAGCTGGGGTGAGCTGAAGCCGGATGCGATCCCGCTTTCGCAGATCGCTGACCTGCGCAGGAAGGCCTCGGAGCTGGTCGACAAGGTCCGCTTCGACGCAGGCCCCAATTCCTGACCTTGCAGCGGAGTGAGCATCGGAAGCGATCTTGAGATCGCTTCCGGTCACCTCCGGGCTCGATACCCTAACTTAATTCCTGGCGTCCACTTGACGCTGCGGGCGCGGCCCGCAATGGTCGCGCTCGATGAGCCTCACCTCTCCGACATCCGTCGATCCGCGTCGTAACGGACCGCTTTCCAGCCTGAGACGCGCGCTCGGTGAGCGGCGGTTGCGATCGCACGCCCCGGGTTGGAGCCTCACGGCGGGGCTCGTGCTTTGCGTGATCGCGCTGCCGGTGGCCGCCGTTCTCTATCTGGCGCTCACCGCCCACGCCAACGACTGGCCGCATCTGATCGGCACCGTGCTGCCGGCCGCCGTGCAGAATACGCTGCTGCTCGCGCTCGGCACCTGCCTTGTCACGCTTGCCGCCGGCACGGGAACCGCGTGGCTCGTCACCATGTACCGCTTTCCCGGCCGTGCGGCGCTCGACCGTCTGCTCGTGCTGCCGCTTGCCATCCCGACCTACATCGCCGCCTACTGCTACGGCGATATCTTCGACTTCGCGGGCCCCGTGCAATCGGGCCTGCGCGCGCTTTTCGGCTGGGGACCGCGTGACTACTGGTTCCCCGAGATCCGCTCGCTCGGCGGCGCGGTGCTCATCATGTCGGGGGTGCTCTACCCTTACGTCTATCTCGCTGCACGGGCGACCTTCGTGCAGCAGTCCGTCTGTGCGCTCGAGGTCGCGCGCACGCTGGGGCGGACGTCGATGGGAACGTTCTGGGCGGTGGCGCTGCCGCTCGCGCGGCCGGCGCTGGCGGCCGGTGCGGCGCTGGTTGCCATGGAGACGCTCAACGATCTCGGCGCGGTGCAGCACCTCGGAGTCGAGACGCTGTCGGCCAGCATCTACGCGACATGGCTGCAACGCTCGAACCTGGGCGGGGCGGCGCAGCTTGCGACCGTCATGCTCGGACTGATCGCGCTCCTGCTCGTCGCTGAGCGTATCGCGCGCGGCGGCGCGAAAGTGCATCACACGACGGGGCGGTATCGCGCCATTCCGTTTCAGGACATCGAAGGCTGGCGCGGCTATGCCGCAGCGGGGCTTTGCTCGCTGCCGTTCGTGGCGGGATTCGTGGTGCCGGTTCTCGTGCTCGGCAATTTCGCCATGGGCCACGTGTCGGTCGCGCTCGAAAGCGGATTCCTGAAGGCGGCGTGGAACAGCCTGCTCCTCGCCTCACTTGCGGCGGCCGTGGCGGTCGCGCTCGGCCTCATCGTCAGCTACGCGCCGCGTGTCGCCAGGACCGGCTTCACGCGTGCCACGGCGCAGATCTCGGGTTTCGGCTATGCGCTGCCGGGGGCGGTGCTGGCGCTCGGCGTTCTCATTCCGCTGGCGGCGCTCGACAACAGCGTGGACGCGATGATGCGCAACCTGTTCGACGTGTCCACGGGGCTCATTCTCTCCGGCTCAATCGCGGCGCTAGTCTATGCGTACGTGATCCGATTCCTCGCGGTCGCGCGCGGCGGCATCGAGGCGGGACTCGAGCGCATCTCCCCCAATCTCGACGCGGCGGCGCGCGCGCTTGGCGAGACCGCGGCCTCGGCGCTGTGGCGCATTCATCTCCCGCTGCTGGCGCCTGCGCTCGGCGCGGCGGGACTTCTGGTGTTCGTCGATGCGCTCAAGGAGCTGCCGGCGACGCTGCTTCTGCGGCCGTTCAACTTCGAGACGCTGGCAACGCACGTGTACGCGCTCGCGGCCGTCGAGCAGATCGAGAGCGGCGCGCTCGGCGCGCTCACCATCGTGCTGGCGGGGCTGGTGCCGCTGGTGGTGCTGCACCGAACGATCGCCGGAGGGCGCGCGGGCGGCGGCTCGTAAGGAGACGCAGGATGTGCAGGCCCTGGGTCCCGGCTCGGCGCTCCGGCGTGCGCCATCGCTTAACCGGGATGACCCGATGGGAAGACGCTCAGGCTGTCATCCCGGAAAGGCGAAGGCGACAGCCGAAGCCTTATCCGGGACCCAGGAGCAGCAAACCCAGCAGCAGGCTTACTTCTTCTCGACGCCTTCGACGTTCAGCGTCAACTCGACCTCCTTGGAGGCCGGGCCGAGATTGAAGGTGATGCCGAAGTCGGCGAGCGGAACGCTCGTCGTGCCGGCGAAGCCGACGCGATTGCCGCCCCAGGGATCCGGGCCGCCACCGACGTACGCGGCATCGATCACGACCTCCTTGGTGAGGCCGCGCAGCGTCAGGTCGCCGGTGATCTTCGCCTGCCCGTCGCCTGCGGGTTCCACCTTCTTGCTGACGAAGGTGGCCTTCGGAAACGTATCGACGTCGAGGAAGTCCGTTTTGCTCAGATGCTTGTCGCGCCCGGCGTGGTTTGAGC
>JAFKKW010000252.1 GCA_017304275.1 Hyphomicrobiales bacterium
CGACCTCGAGATCCCGCGCGACGCCCTCGTCGTCTTCACGGGCCTCTCGGGCTCCGGCAAGTCGTCCCTCGCCTTCGACACCATCTACGCCGAGGGCCAGCGCCGCTACGTCGAGAGCCTGTCCGCCTACGCGCGCCAGTTCCTCGAGATGATGCAGAAGCCGGACGTCGACCACATCGACGGCCTGTCGCCCGCCATCTCGATCGAGCAGAAGACGACCAGCAAGAACCCGCGCTCGACCGTCGGCACCGTCACCGAGATCTACGACTACCTGCGCCTCCTGTTCGCCCGCGTCGGCGTGCCCTACTCGCCCGCCACCGGCCTGCCCATCGAAAGCCAGACCGTCTCGCAGATGGTCGACCGCGTGCTGGAGCTACCCGAGGGCACGCGCCTTTACCTGCTCGCCCCCATCGCCCGCGGCCGCAAGGGTGAGTTCAGGAAAGAGCTGGCTGAGCTACAGAAGAAAGGCTTCCAGCGCGTCAAGATCGACGGCCAATTCTACGAGATCCCCGACGCGCCAAAGCTCGACAAGAAGTTCAAGCACGACATCGACGTCGTCGTTGATCGCCTCGTCGTGCGCCGCGACATCGCCAAGCGCGCCGCCGACAGCTTCGAGACCGCGCTCGGGCTCGGCGACGGCATCGTCTTCGCCGAGCTGGCCGACAAGCCGCTGCCGAAGGAGGACACCGAAGGCGCCAACAAATCGAAGAACGAGACCCACGAGCGCATCACGTTCTCGGCCCGCTTCGCCTGCCCCGTCTCCGGCTTCACGATCGAGGAGATCGAGCCGCGCCTGTTCTCCTTCAACGCCCCCGCCGGCGCCTGCCCCACCTGCGACGGCCTCGGCACCGAGCTGATCTTCGAGCCCGAGCTGGTCGTCCCCGACGGCACGCTCTCGCTCGAAAAAGGCGCCGTCTACCCGTGGGCCAAGACCGGCGCCGTCTCGCCCTACTACGAGCAGACCCTCGAAAGCCTCGCCAAGCACTACAAGGTGTCGATGAAGACGCCGTGGGAGAAGCTGCCCAAGCACGTGCAGCTCGCCATCCTGTTCGGCTCCGGCGACGAGGAGATCAAGTTCACCTACTGGGACGGCACTCGCAACTACACAACCGAGAAGACCTTCGAAGGCGTGATCGGCAACATCGCGCGGCGCTTCAAGGAGACCGACAGCGACTGGGTGCGCGAGGAGCTGTCGCGCTACCAGGCCGCCCAGCCCTGCGAAGCCTGCAACGGCTACCGCCTGAAGCCGCAGGCCCTCGCCGTCAAGATCGGCGGCAAGCACATTGGCGAGGTCGGCGACCTCTCGATCAAGGCCGCCAACGAATGGTTCGCGGAGATCCCGAAGACCTTCACCAAACAGCAGACCGAGATCGCCACCCGCATCCTGAAGGAGATCCGCGAGCGCCTCGTGTTCCTCAACGACGTCGGCCTCGAATACCTGACGCTCTCGCGCTCCTCCGGCACGCTGTCGGGCGGTGAATCGCAGCGCATCCGCCTCGCGTCGCAGATCGGCTCCGGCTTGACCGGCGTGCTTTACGTCCTCGACGAGCCCTCCATCGGCC
>JAFKKW010000253.1 GCA_017304275.1 Hyphomicrobiales bacterium
TAGGCTGTCGGACAGTCCCGCCAGCGTGCGCCGATCTTGAGCATGTGGATGATACCGCTGATCACATGCCGGTCGTAGACGCGGTGTGCGCCACGCCGCCCGCGGGGCAAGAGCGGCTCTATCTTCGCCACTCCCCGTCGCTCAACCAGTAAAGGTGCTTCCCCATCAAGGCCTCCCTCATCGGAAAACCTTGAATCACAGTTCGCGGCGCGCGGGAATCCTTATTGAGTACGGACCCTAGCGCATTTCAAACAGCTCTTGGTGGAACCTGGAAGCAGGCAATCCGCGCTTTGTCATTGGTTCGCGCATGGCGCGCGCAAATCCGACAGGCCCGCAGAACCAGACATCAGCGTTTCTCCAGTCCGGCACCAATGCCTCAAGGCGATCGACGGTCAATCTTCCGTCTGTCTCTTCCTCGAACACATGCAGCCGGACGTTTGCCAGACCTGAAAGCTCCTGAACCTTGGCGATGAATATCGAGTCCGGTGCGCGTGTCGCATAGAACAAGTCGATGGGAACCGCGTCACCTCGATATGCTAGCTCCTTTAATCGCGCTATGAATGGCGTGATGCCGACCCCTCCACCGATCCAGATCTGAGGGTGATTGGCATCCAGGAAATTAAAGCGCCCATAGGGTCCTTCGACAACGGCATGTTGTCCTGCGTAGAGACTGGTTGCAAGCGTTCGTGTATAGTCACCAAGGCTCTTGATCGTGAATGTCAGAAGCCCGTCATTGCGCCACGCCGAAGAGATCGTGAAGGGATGCGGCCCTTCCGGGTCATCGAAATCCACAAAGGCGAACTGGCCAGCCTCATGTCCCGGCCATGCCGTTTCCAGTTTCACGGTCACGTCCAGAACGTCGTTGGCATCGTAAAGCGTGATGTTGGCAATCTTGCCCGAGGCTTTGCGCCTATATCCGATGCGCTGAAACAAGGAGATCAGTGCCGCCACTGAGCCTACGGCAAGCAGAGCCGCCATGAGGAGGCCGACCGGCTTCGTCCAATAGGACACATCCATGAGAATGAACGAATGGAAGACAAGCACTAGGTAGAGCGCCGCCATGAACTTGTGCGTCTTGAAAAAATGCTTGTACGGGAACCGCTTCCACAGGGCGAGCGCAACCAGAGCCGCGAGAATGTAGAACCCCCATTCGCCGACGAGAGCCGCGGGCTCGCGCAGGTCACGAAACATGTCAAAGCCCGCCGATGGAGGATGAGCCACACGGGGCGGACGCGGCGGCAACTCGAGCCAGCCCAAGCTATCAACCCAGGATGGGACCATCCGGACGATCCAATGCGCGGTGGCGAATAACAAGGCACCTATGCCAAGCCACTTGTGCAGGCGGTAGAACTTGTCCAGACCTCCGAGCGGAGTCTCGAACCAAACAGGTCGAGCCGCGAGAACGACGGCGATCGACATGAGGCCCATGGAGAGCACGCCCGAGCCATACACGAGTGTCCGCCGCACCTGCCAGAAGCCGCCTTCGAACGCGTCGGGCGCGAGGCTCACGATCCACGCCGCCGCCAGGCCCGCAGTGCCTGCGAGAAAT
>JAFKKW010000382.1 GCA_017304275.1 Hyphomicrobiales bacterium
CAACCCGTTCTACCAGGCCTACCTCGGTGGTGCGCTCGCCGCCGGCGCCGAGCCCGTGTTCCTGAACGCGACCGCCGCCACCGGCCACCTGCCGGACCTCGACGCGCTCGCAGCCGACACAGATCTGCTCGCCCGCACCGCCGCGCTCTATCTCTGCTCGCCCGCCAACCCGCAGGGCGCGGTTGCAGATAAAGCCTACATCGACCGCGCGCTGAGCCTCGCCCGCGCTTACGACGTCATGCTCTTCTTCGACGAGTGCTATTCGGAGATCTACTCCGGCGCCCCGCCGGTCGGCGCCCTCGAGGTTGCAGCCAAAACTCCGGACCGTTTCCGCAACCTCGTCGTCTTCAACTCGCTCTCGAAGCGCTCGAACCTGCCCGGCCTGCGCTCCGGCTTCTCGGCCGGTGACGCCGACTTCCTCGACACCTTGTTCGAGGTCCGCAATCTCATCGGCCCGCAGATGCCGGGCCCGACCCAGCACGCCTCGGCCGCCGTCTGGGCCGAGGAGCAGCACGTTACCGCCAACCGGCTGGCCTACGCCGCGAAATACGACGTCGCCGACGCCGTGCTCGGCACCCGGTTCGGCTACACTCGTCCGGCCGGTGGCTTTTTCTTATGGTTAGATATGACTGTTATCGGCGACGGTGAATACGCTGCACTAACCTTATGGAAACGTTTCGGGGTCAAAGTCATACCCGGTGCCTACCTGGCTCAGACCGGGCGTGATGGGACCAATCCGGGCGCACCCTATGTGCGCGTCGCGTTGGTCCATGATGCTGGGACGATCAGGGAGGCGCTCGAACGGTTCGTTCATGTATCCGCGTAAGAGACGTTCGCCGCCATGCCGTCTGTCACAGGTTCGTCCGTCGCCGGACACGATCGCCAGCGTCTGCTGCCGCCGACCCTTGAGGCTCGCCTGATCGGCACCCTCGGCCGCGGCTGCGGACTTGCGCTTTTGCTGACGCTCGCCGCCGTCTGGGCCAGCATGGTGTCATGGTCGGTTGCCGACCCGAGCCTCACGCACGCCACCGACGGCCCCATCAGCAACGCACTCGGCGCGCCCGGTGCGATCATCGCCGATCTTCTGCTGCAGACACTGGGCCTCGCCGCCGCCGCCGCTCTTCTGCCGCTCATGATCTGGGGCTTAGAGCTCGTGCTCTCGGAGCAGGTGCCGCGCCTCCGTGCCAAAGCCACCTACTATCCGTTCACGCTGCTCGGTCTCGCCGGCGCCGTGTCCGCAGTTCCCCAGTCGCCCACCTGGCCCATCGCCCATGGCTACGGCGGCATCCTCGGCGACGCGATTTTCGAGTTCACATCCTCGGTCCTGGGCTTCATCAGCTCCGATACCGCGTCCCTCGCCGCCGCCATCCTGCTCACGGGCTTCGGCATGTCGTCGTTGGTCAAGACGCTCGGCGTGACGCGCGCCGATGTCTTCCCGCCGCGCCGTCATGCGCCACATCGGCAGACGTCATGGCACATCGATACCGCCGCCACCGCGCACGCCCTCGCCACGCACCTGCCGCGCTCGGGCCTTCCGACCCGCGACAGCCTCGCCTCCGCCTTGGGCGCCTTGCGTCCCTGGCGCGACACGGCAGAGGACGTCGCCCGCCGCGGCTTCGACGTCATGGAGCATGTCCTTCCGGGCGTCTTCGGACGCCAGCCGGAACCCGGACATCACACGCCCCACGACGCGCCCGCGGTTGCGAGGCGCCGGCCCATCGACCTCGATCATGATCCGCTCGCCTACGACGAGACGGAACCTTACGGCGCCGACGACCTCCCCTTCGAAGCGCCCGACGATGATCTCGAAGTCTCGAGCCGCGCCATCGCCGAGCGGTTCGCCCCCGCAGGCGCGCGCCCGCGCGAGACCGACCTCGCGGGGCCCCCGCTCCCCGACAACGACCTGCCGCGCTTCCTCACCGGCGCGCGCGAGACCGCTCCGGCACAGGCCGCAGCCCCCATCGCCATCACACCCAAGCCGGCAACGCCCGTCCGTCGTGCGCAGACGAGCCTGTTGCGGGCCGTTGCCCAGCGCCGCGCCGAGTTGGTCTTCAAGCGTCCCGCCGCCTCCATGCTGAAAGGCAGCCAGCCGTCGAAAGCCGGCAGCGAGTTCTCGCAGACCGTGCTGCGTGGCACCGCGCGCATGCTCGAGGACGTGCTCGCCGACTTCGGCGTCAAGGGCGAGGTTCGCGACATCAAGCCGGGCCCCGTGGTGACGCTCTACGAGCTCGAGCCCGCCCGCGGCACCAAGGCCACGCGCATCATGGCGCTCGCCGACGACATCGCCCGCTCCATGAGCGCCACGAGCTGCCGCGTCGCCGTCATCCCCGGCCGCAACGTGATCGGCATCGAGCTGCCGAACAGCCGCCGCGAGACCGTCGGCCTGCGCGAGCTGATCGAAAGCCCCGCCTTCGCCAACGCCGACGGCATCCTGCCGCTCACCCTCGGCCGCTCGATCGGCGGCGAGCCCATCATCGCCGACCTTGCGCGCATGCCGCATCTGCTGGTCGCCGGTACCACCGGCTCCGGCAAGTCGGTCGGCGTCAACGCCATGATCCTGTCGATCCTGTTCCGCCACACGCCGGAGCAGTGCCGCTTCATCATGATCGACCCGAAGATGCTCGAGCTGTCGGTCTACAACGACATCCCCCATCTGTTGACACCCGTCGTCACCGATCCGCAGAAGGCGGTCGGCGCGCTGAACTGGGTCGTGTCCGAGATGGAGGAGCGCTACAAGCGCATGGCCAAGCTCTCGGTGCGCAACATCGAGGCCTTCAACACGCGCGTCAAAACCGCGAGCGAGCGCGGCGAGCAGCTCTCGCGCACCGTGCAGACCGGCTTCGATCCCGAGACCGGCAAGCCCATCTACGAGCGCGAGGAGATGGATCTCGCGCCCATGAGCTACATCGTCGTCGTCGTCGACGAGTTCGCCGACCTGATGATCACCGCCGGCAAGGACATCGAGACCGCCGTGCAGCGCCTCGCCCAGAAGGCGCGCGCCGCCGGCATCCACCTGATCATGGCCACGCAGCGCCCGTCGGTCGACATCATAACAGGCACTATCAAGGCCAACTTCCCGACCCGCATCAGCTTCAAGGTCGCCTCCAAGATCGACAGCCGCACGATCCTGAACGAGCAGGGCGCCGAGCAGCTCCTCGGCCAGGGCGACATGCTCTACACGTCCGGCGCCGGACAGCTCCTGCGCGTGCACGGTCCCTTCGTCTCCGACGACGAGGTCGAGGCGGTCGCGGCCTACCTGCGCACGCAGGGCGCGCCGCGCTATGTCGACGCCATCGACGCACCGCCCGCCGACGAGGGCGAGGGCGCGGGCGGAGGCGATGCGAGCGGAGACAGCCTCTACGACCGCGCCGTCGCCGTCGTGCTGCGCGACCGCAAGGCCACCACGAGCTACGTGCAGCGCCGCCTCTCCATCGGCTACAACCGCGCCGCCGACCTGATCGAGCGTATGGAGCAGGACGGCCTGATCAGCGCCCCGAACCACACCGGCCGCCGCGAGATCCTGGCCGGCGACGCGTCCGGCCGCTCCGTCGCCTGAGCCTTGGAAAACCCCTAAGTAGGCCGCCGCCCACTGGACTGCGGCAGCGTCATTTCCTATCAATCACGCGCGCGCCGCAGGTCTCCACAGTCGATTGAACTGTGACCGTGTCGAGCCGCGCCCGCGGGCCGCGGTTGCCCATTTGTGGACGCATTTGTCCGGTCAGACAGCAGGGGTGCCTCCAGCTTTGGAGGCGGGGGGCTCAATGAGACGGAAGATGAGATTATCGGATCTTGCCGCAACGGCAGGACTTGCGCTCGCAATGCTGACGGTCTCCGGCCATGCCGGCGACGCGACGTCCTTCGCTGAGGATCAACCCGCCGCGACCGCCGTGCCCGCGCCCGTTCCGGCGACGCGTCCTGGCGCCGAGGCCCCAGCTCCTGCCGCCCCGAGCAGCGCTGCGACCGATCAGAATTCCGGATGGAACGCGGAGGTTGCCACCCCCGGCGGCGGCCTGGTGCTGAACGATGCGCAGACGGAGATCGTCAAGAAGGTCAACGGCTACTTCAATGCGCTCGGCGATCTCAAGGGCGATTTCGTGCAGACCACGGCCGACAACAAGCCCATGAAGGGCAAGTTCATGGTCAAGCGGCCGGGCCGTTTCCGCTTCGATTACGCGCGCCCGTCGAAACAGATCATCATCTCCGACGGTGAGTATCTCGCCATCCAGGATCTGGATCTCAACAACGAGGACCGCGTCGCGCTCGACCAGACGCCGTTCCGCTTGCTCCTGCGCAAAGATGTCGACCTTCTCCGCGATGCGACGATCGTCGAGGTCCAGGAGAGCGACGACCAGCTCGTGGTGGCGCTACGCGACAAGAGCCCCGACGCCCCCGGCAAGATCAAGCTGTTGATGGCCAAATCTCCGCAGTTGGAGCTGAGAGAATGGCTCACGACCGACGCCCAGGGCCTTGATACGCGGGTTCAAATCTCAGAACTGAATACCGGCGAAAAACTCGACGCGAGCCTGTTCAAGATTCAGGCGGTCACTTTGAATAAATTCCATCCCTGAGCACGTGACGTTGGTCTTCGGACCGCCAAAAACGCGAACCAGATCAATCTGCCAAGAAATTCAGCAGACCACGGAAGCGTCTAAAATCAGGGCGTTTTTCGGGGATTGGATCGTTCGAATCACCGGAGTCTGGGGATTCTGGGGAAAAGTAAATCACATTTTCGTGATCGAGCCGCTTGCCCCCTATTGAAAGCTGGCGTGTTGCGCTTATGTCAGCATTACTCAGGCGATGCCATATACATCGGTAGCTCCCCCCGTCTAACCGAGGCAATCGTCTGGAACGCCGGCTTCCCTCCCGGCGTTGCGCGCGAGAGCGCTTGAACGCCCAGCCCCGCCCCCCGGGGTTGGGCGTTTCTCTATCCCCCTGTTTTGCGTTCGATCGCGGACCGCCCCGCAACGCGCGCGTCGCGAGCCACCGCGCGAGATGAACCGCACCTGCAAACGCCATTCAGGGTCGGTTCAAAGCGCATTCTCTATTCCTCCTGCCACCCACGCCGGCGTCCGCCGGACGACGATGGAAAAGGAGAATGACGATGAACCGCACGATCCCCCTCGCCCTGTTGCTCTCGATGGCCGTCCCCGCGATCGCATCGGCCGGGCCGGTGGACAACCGCATGGATCGCCAGGCCGCGCGCATCGAGCACGGCCGCCAGACCGGTTCGATCACGTGGACCGAAGGCATCAAGCTGCGTGCCGAGCAGAATAGGATCGCGCGCAACAAGGCCCGGATGGAATCCAAGGGCTACCTGACGCGCAGCGACCGCGCGCGGCTCGCCGAGATGCAGAACGACGCGTCGCAAAACATCCGCCAGAAGTCGCACAACCGCCTGCATCGCCTCTGGGGCCTGCCTCGCGTCGGCAAATGAGCATCGAGAAACCGCGAAGGCCACAGCCATGCCCCGTGCCCTGCTGCCGCTCTCGCTCGTGGTGGCCACCACGTTCGCCGTCCCCGCGACGGCGAACGCGGGCTGCCACCTCATCGATTGCGTCGAGAACGTCTACGTCCAGCCGAAGGAGATCGCCACACGCAGTTGCGAGGACCTCTGGCTCCTTCGCAATTCGATTTGGAATGACGCCGGCTACTGCTTCAAGACGCAGCGCGCCGTGAAGTCATTCGGCACGCACACCTGCCGCCACGCCGATCAGGCCGCCGTGCCGCTGAATGACTATCAGCGCGCCAACGTGAAGACGATCCGCGCGGCCGAGACAGCGAACGGCTGCATCGCGAACTGACTTCCTCCTGCCCCACCCTGCGTCCTCCCGCTGGGCCGATCGAAAGATCGGCCCTTTTTTTGGGGCCACGCGCCACGCACATGAACGCCAGATGAGCCGCACGTTCAAAGTGAGTTCAATCGCGATGCGTCAGTCTCGGTCTCAAGGCTCCGGGGGTACTGACAGCCGTCAGCCGGAGGCCGCACCAACAAGGGAGACTGAATATGAGAACGTCACTCATCACCAAACTGTCGATCGCCGCCGCCGCGACCATGCTCACGCTGTCGCCTGCCCTCGCCGGAAACGGCAAGAGCTACCACTCGTATGGCTCGGGTTACGGCTACGGCCACGGCCCAGGCAAATACTCCAAGTACAATTACAACAAACAGAAGCGCTTCCATAACCACCATCGCTATGGGCAGCGTCACTGGAAGCCCCGCTTCTATGCGTGGCGGTACGGCTACAACCCCTATCGCGGTTGGTAATCCGGAAACCATCGCTTGCACGACTGGGCCGATCGAAAGATCGGCCCTTTTCTTTTACATCAGACCTTGCACGCGTCGCACGCCGGGGCGAAGTTTAGAATGTGACGGGGCTGACATCGGCGAATGGATGACGACATGACAAACTCAGAGCTGATCGCGGGTCTTGCCGGCCCACTGCTGATTGCCGTAGCCGCAGCGCTCCTCATCAACCGGCGCACCGTCGCCGATCTGGTGACGGGCGTGCTCAACGGTCCCGAGTTCATTTTCTTTTCCGGCATTTTCACGCTGCTCGCGGGCCTCGCGATCGTGCGCACCCATAACATATGGGCCGCGGAATGGACGGTTCTCATTACCATCCTCGGCTGGCTCTGCGTGATCGGCGGCGCCATCCGCATCATCTGGCCTGAGCGGGTCACGGGGCTGCGCAACGCAATCATGCGGAGCGAGAACGCCATTACCGCTTGGGCGCTGGTCACCCTGCTGCTCGGTGCCTTCCTGACCGCCAAGGGCTATGCGCTGATCTGACCGGCGACTGACGTCGCGGAACACCAACAGCTAAGGTTAGCGGCGGGCAACCATCGCAGAACGGAGGATCGGGTGTAGGATCGGTCCATCTTCCGAGTCGCGCGAGGGCTGGACGATGAACATCAATCCCATCCTGCTGGTGAGCGCCGTTGCAGGCGCTCTTGCACTTCCTGCAAGCGTCGGCAATGCCGGTGCGCCATCCCTGGACGAAAAATCGAAGAACATCATTGCCGTCCAGATCAGGCGGCAGGGTTTCGCGTGCACCAACCCGCAAAAGGCCGAACGCGACCAGACCATCGGCAATCCCGACGATCCCATCTGGACACTGACGTGCGAGAATGCCGTCTACCGCGTGCACCTGATCCCCAACCAGGCCGCCAAGGTCGAGCGTCTGGTAAGCGAGCAGAAGAGCGACCAGCCTTAGCTAAGTGGCGCCGAACCGCGCCGCGCTGCGCGCCTTGGCTTTCTCGGCCTCCACGTCGCGGTCGCGCGGCGGCGCCAGCGTCACCAGCGTGCCGAGCAGATCCTGCGCCGCCTGCGTCACCTGATCGACGGCGAGATTGAACGCCGCCTCGTTGGCCTGCGACGGCCGCGCGAAGCCCGAGATCTTGCGCACGAACTGCAGCGCGGCGGCGCGGATCTCGTCCTCCGTCGCCGGCGGCGAGAAATTGTAGAGCGTCTTGATATTGCGGCACATGGCGCGGGCCTCCGAAGAACGTGCTCGACTCCAGGACGTCGCGACCCTCCCCGATCCGACACGCGAACCCCACTGGACATCAGTTCGCCGCCACCTTGGGCTTCAGTTCGCGGCCACCTTCGGCTTCGCGATCTCCGCCTCGACGGCCTTCACGAGACGGTCCGCATCGGGCGCAGTCTGCGAGAAAAAGCTCGTCACGAGCTTGCCGTCGCGCCCGACGAGGTACTTGTGGAAGTTCCACTTCGGCGCGTTGATCCAGCCCAGTTCCTCGCGCGCCCACTTGTAGAACGGATGCGCCTCGTCGCCCGACACAACGACCTTGTCGGTTAGCGGAAACGTGACGCCGAACATCCCCTCGCAGAATTCCTTGATCTCGCCCGCCGCCTTCGGTTCCTGCCCGCCGAAGTCGTTCGACGGCACGCCGATCACGTTGAAGCCCTGCGCCTCGTACTTGGCGTTGAGTGCCTGCAGCGCCTCGTATTGCTTCGTGAAGCCGCAGAACGAGGCCGTGTTCACGACTAAGAGAACGCGGCCCTTGAAGTCCGAAAGCGGCATCGGCTTGCCGTCGATGGACGTGAATGCGAAGTCCCAGGCCGTGCGCGGATCTTGTCCCTCGGCTCCTCCGGCCCCGGCCGGCGCATCGCCTCCAACCATTGCGACGAGCCCGACGAGAGCGGCGGAGGCGGCGGTCTTGAAGCTCATGGCGTGGTCTCCTGTCCCGTTGGCCGAACTGTCTCTACACGACCGGGTTGCGCGAACCCGCGCGCGTCGCCTCTCAAATGGGATTGGACAACCGGTTGCACCAGCTATCCAAAACGTAACTTTGCATTTTCAGCGAAGCATGGCACGCTTCCCTCAGGTTTCAACAACTGGAAGGAGGTGATCCGATGTCGAGTGGGATCTTGAGGACGGCGATGTCGGGATCGCTGGGTTTCAAGCCGGATCTGCCTCTGCGGACCCTCTGAAGCCAGCGTTTCGCGGCCCGGCGCTACAACCGCCGGTAACGCCGCCCGAATCTCACGGGGGCTGTCCACAGGGCAGCCCCTTTGTTTTTGTCCTCCACCGACCCCCGCATCAGGCTGTCTACAGACAAACCCCTCGCGTTAGTTAGCTTTCTGGCTAACAGTCATTGACGCCATGTCGCGCCTCCTCTATAGTTAGCCTCATGGCTAACCAATCAATGGAACTCGACTACATCTTCGGCGCCCTCTCGGACGCGACCCGGCGCGCGATCGTCATGCGGCTATGTGAAGGCGAGGCATCCGTCGGAGAGCTGGCGAAACCCTTCGAAATGGCGCTGCCGAGCCTGATGAAACACATCCGCGTTTTGGAAAGCAGCGGTCTCGTTGCGTCCGAGAAGAAGGGGCGAGTCAGGACGTGCTCATTGCAGGCGGACGCGCTCGCAACCATCGAAGGTTGGTTGGAGGCGCAAAGGGAAATCTGGGAGCAGCGGCTGGATCGGC
>JAFKKW010000383.1 GCA_017304275.1 Hyphomicrobiales bacterium
GACTTCCACTCGGCAACGGGGGCATTGGGGGGCGCGGGGCTTACCCTGATCAGCCCGGGCGAGAAAGCGATCCTGCGCTTCAAGGCAACCAAGGCCGGCGTGTTCGTCTATCATTGCGCGCCACCCGGCATGGTGCCGTGGCACGTCACCGCCGGTATGAACGGCGCCATTATGGTGCTGCCGCGCGAGGGGCTAACCGACGGCAAGGGCAAGGAGCTTCCCTACGATCGCGTCTACTACGTCGGCGAGCAGGACTTCTACGTTGCGCGGGACGCGGAGGGCAACTTCAAGAAATACGAGACGATCGGCGAAGCCTACGCCGATACGGTGGCCGTCATGCGCACTCTGACGCCGAGCCACGTGGTGTTCAACGGCGCGGTGGGGGCGCTCACCGGCGACAACGCGCTGAAGGCCGCAGTCGGCGAGCGCGTGCTGATCGTGCATTCGCAGGCCAACCGCGATACGCGTCCGCATCTCATCGGCGGGCATGGCGACTACGTCTGGCAGACGGGCAAGTTCCACAATCCGCCGGATGTGGATCAGGAGACCTGGTTCATTCCGGGCGGCACTGCCGGCGCGGCCTACTACACGTTCCAGCAGCCCGGCGTCTACGCCTACGTAAACCACAACCTGATCGAAGCCTTCGAGCTCGGCGCCGCGGCGCACTTCACCGTCACCGGCGACTGGAACGACGACCTGATGACATCCGTGCTGGCTCCGTCAGGGAGTTGATTCATCGCCGGGACGAAGTCGCCGCCGGGCCATCCGGCGGCGGCGTACCGATCCCGGACGTCCCGATCCGCCCGCCCTGTACTCGGAGACCGTCATGACCGCGCTTTCCCCGCGATTCGAACTGTCGTGGCCGTTCCTCGTGGTGGCGCCGCTGCTGGCGGTCCTGATCGCCGGCGGGTATGCGCTCAAGGCGAGCTTCGTCGATGGCGCATCGAACGGCATCGTTGCGAGCGGGCCGCAAACGATCACCATCGCGCCCCGCACATTCAGCTATCGCGCGCCCGGCGAATATACCCGCGGCGGCTACGCGGTCGACGCGCCGATGCTCACCATCTCGGCGACACAACCGCTCACGATCATGAAGCATCAGGTTGCGAAGAGGGACTATGCGCGCTGCGTCGCGGACGGGGCCTGCGCGCCGCCGGAGCCCGAGTTTTCTACGCCGGACACGCACGACATGCCCGCGACAGGCATCAATTACGCCGATGCGCATGCCTATGCGGCGTGGCTCAGCCGGCAGACCGGCGAGATCTGGACGCTGCCGACGGACGAGCAACTCGCCTTCGCGGCTGGCTCACGCTTTCCCGATGATGCGCTCGGCAGGGTCGGCGGTACCAGTCGCGCCGACCGCTGGCTCGAGACCTATCGCCGCGAGACGGCTCGCAACGCGGCTCGGGCCCCGGTTCCGAAGCCGCTCGGCGCGTTCGGCGAGAACGAATTCGGACTGACCGATTTCGGGGGAAACGTGTGGGAATGGACCACGACCTGTTATCGCCGCATCGCGCTCGAGCGGGCGGATCAGATCGCGGACGAGGGCACCACCTGCGGCGTTCAGCTCGTCGCAGGCCAGCATCGAGCGGCCATGGTATTTTTTGTGCGCAATCCCAAAGGTGGCGGATGCGCGGTCGGCGCCCCGCCCGACAACCTAGGCTTCCGCCTGGTCAAGGACACGCGATGGTACGCGCCCCTGCTGGTCGCGTTGCGCACGCGGGGACTGTTGCCCTAGGGGCCAGCGCGACACCAAGGACATCCCCTCGGGAGCGGGCGCGCTGTCTCGCCCTCTCGCGGCATGATAGGCTCGAAAGACCAACTGCCTGCGAGGCCCCCTGGTCGTGAAAATTGACCGGACCATCATCGGGTCGCTCCCCGTGTTCGAAAGGATGAGCGATGCCGACCTCGACAACTTCCTGGATCACGCGTCGCCGCGGCGCGTGCTTCAAGGAGAGACGGTGTTCAAGCAGGGCCAGCAGGCGGAGAGCTTCTATCTGCTTCTCGACGGACGGCTCAAAGTGACTCAGGTCACCGGCGACGGACAGCAGGTCATCGTCCGGGTGGTCCATCCCGGCGAGTTGTTCGGGTTCGCCATAGCGCTGCAGCGAACGGACTATCCCGGCACGGCGATGGCGGCGACGGACAGTGTCGTTCTGTCATGGCCCAGCGAGATCTGGCCGCAGTTCGTCGAGCAGAACCGCCGCCTCGCCGCGAGCGCCATCCAGACCATGGGCCGGCAACTCGAGGAAGCCCATACCCGTATCCGGGAAATGTCGACACAGGAGGTCGAGCGGCGCGTCGCCCATGCCATCCTGCGCCTCTCGCTTCTGGCGGGGCGCAAAGAGGAAAGCGGCATTCAGATCGCCTTTCCGATCTCGCGTCAGGATATTGCCGAGATGACGGGGACGACGCTGCATACCGTCTCACGCATCCTCAGCGCCTGGGAAACGCGGGGCCTCGTCGCGTGCGGGCGCCAGAAGGTGCTCGTCCGCGACTCGTGTCGCCTGTCGCGCCTAGCCGCGGGCCAACAGGACTGAGGCGTCTCGCGATCCGTGGACGATAGGTTGCGAAGGACGTGAGCCACGCCCACTCCGCGCTGCCGCGCCAGGGTGGCGGACCATGCGCATCGCCGTCTACGCCGGATGGGCCACCGATCCTCATCCCAACGGTCCCATAGACGACCAACTCGCCTGTGCCGCGAGACTACGTCGACCGCGCCATCAGCGGGGGTTTTGGCCGTAATGCCGGAGCAGGAATGCTCCGCGACCGAAAAGTCGGGAGGGATGGTACCGCCTCCCCGGTGCAGCCGATACCGCCCGACTGACCCGATCCTGTTCAGACTGAGCGCGTGACGCCCTTTGCTTTGAGACATGAGGAGTCCCGAAATTGCCGTCTAAGGAAAGGCAGCTTGACCGAGGAAGCAGACCTGGACTAGCGATCAGAGGGTCGCTCGTACCCACACCCGTTTCGTCCGCTTCTAACCCGGGTTTCGCCGTCACGTCATGCCTGGCTTGCGGTCATTTGCAGGGCGAAGAAATTTCGTGCTAAGGGGCTCCCGCCTCTGATCGAGCGAACGGATGCCCGAACAAGAAACGACTCTCTCCATTCTGATCATCGATGAGAACCGGCTAAGGGCTGCCGTCATCGAGGATGGACTGCGCGATGCGGGGTACTCGAAACTCACCGTCGTCCACGACATCGTGGGCATCGCGCGGCGCATTGCCGACATCTCGCCTGACGTCATCGTCATCGATCTTGAGAACCCAAACCGCGACGTGTTGGAAAGCATGTTCCAGCTTTCGCGCGCCGTGAAGCGGCCGATCGCCATGTTTGTTGACCGTTCCGACCAGGCGGCGATCGAGGCGGCGGTGGACGCCGGCGTATCAGCCTATGTCGTCGACGGTTTGAAGCGCGAGCGCGTGAAGCCGATCCTGGATATGGCCATCAGCCGCTTCAATGCATTTGCGCGTATGGCGCGCGAGCTCGAGGAAGCGCGCTCACAGATCGAAAGCCGCAAGCTCGTCGATCGCGCCAAAGGCATCCTGATGAAGACGCGGGGTATTTCCGAGGCGGACGCCTACGCGCTGCTGCGCAAGACCGCCATGAACCAGAACCGGAAGATTTCCGAGATTGCAGAGAGCTTGATCACGGCCGCCGGCCTGCTGGCTCCGCCGGAGGAGACATGAGCGAGCGCCGTTCATACGAGATCGTCGCCGGCTTCATGCCGCTGCTCGACAGCGCCATCCTTGTTGCAGCCAAGGAGAAGGGATTCGCCGCCGCGGAAGGCATAGATCTGACGCTCGTTCGCGAAACCTCTTGGGCCAACATCCGGGACCGCATGGCTGTCGGCCATTTCCAGGTTGCCCACATGCTCGCCCCCATGCCGATCGCGGCCAACCTCGGCCTGACGCCGCTTGCCGCGAAGACGATTGCGCCCATCGCCCTCGGCCTTGGAGGTAACGCGATCACGGTGTCGCAAGCCCTGTGGGGCCGGATGGCCGCGCATGGCGCCAAGGCAGATCTCGATCCCGCGTCCGTGGGGCGCGCGCTACGGAGCACAATCGCGGACCGGAGTGATGTGACGCCACGCTTTGCCGTCGTCCACCCCTTCTCGGGGCACAATTACGAGCTCCGCTACTGGCTCGCAGCCTGCGGGATAGATCCCGAGCGCGACCTCGAGATCGTGTACGTGCCACCGCCATTGATGGCGGACGCACTTCGGAGCGAAACCATCGATGGCTACTGCGTCGGTGAGCCCTGGAGCACGGCGGCAACAGAGGATGGCATTGGCCGGATCGTCACGGTGAAGGCAGCGCTGTGGCGCTCGAGCCCGGAGAAAGTTATGGGCGCGGCGGCGGATTGGGCTGAACGCGAACCCGAAGCGCTGGCGGCATTGCTGCGCGCCCTGTGCCGTTCTGCGCAGTGGTGCGCGTCTCCTCAGAACCATCGTGAGCTTGCGGAGATCCTGGCCGCACGCGCGTTCATCGATCGTCCGGCTGATTGGATGCTGTACGGCCTTTCCGGCAATCTCGATGTTGGTGGAGGCGAGATCCGGCACGCAGACGACTTCTTCGTGCCCTTTGCCAAGGCCGCCACGTTCCCGTGGAAGAGCCATGCTCTGTGGTTCTATTCGCAGATGGTGCGTTGGGGACAGGTCGCGCATACGGCCGACAACGCGGCCATTGCACGCGAGACCTATCGGCCCGATCTCTACCGCGGCGCGCTAAAGCCACTCGGCGTCGCGCTTCCGTCCGCAAATGCCAAGGTGGAGGGCGCTCTCGTAACGCCGACGCCGGTCGGATCGGTTGGCGCAAGCCTCACGCTCGGGCCGGATGGGTTCTTCGATGGCGCGCTGTTCGATCCGGATCGCCTGGACGCCTACATCGAAGCCCAGAAGCGATAGGCGAGGCGTGCACTGCACAAACTTTGTGCCGCCATCGCTCAAATTGTCTATTCTTTGGCCTTGCTCAAGACCCTGCAACACGCGTATCCGTGTCCATAACAAGTTGATCCGGAGGTAATTTCTGCAGCGCTAACGTTGGCGCGCCTTTCGCTCTCGATCATCACAGGGGCCTAACGATGGGTCCCAATCAGGCAAAGCCGCCGTTCGAGCCATTGCGCACCTGCGCAGGGGTTTGATCGGCGGCTTTTTTGTTTTTCAGGTCCTACGGGGTGGGAGACCGATCGATGAACGACAACGGTTACACAGATCTTGGATTGGCGCGCGCCGAAGGCCGCGCGCTCTGGATGTCGACACTCGCCTTCACGGTTTGCTTCGCGATATGGACAATTTTTTCCATCATCGGCATCAAAATCAAACAAGAGCTGGGTCTCTCGGAAACCGAGTTCGGCCTCCTGATCGGCACGCCAATCCTGACCGGCTCGCTCTCGCGCATCTTCCTCGGCATCTGGACTGATCGCTTCGGCGGTCGCCTTGTGTTCACGCTCACGATGCTGGCGACGAGCGTCGCTACCATCCTGCTCGCATTCGCCGAAACCTATCCACAGATGATCGCTGCAGCCCTTGGTGTCGGCTTTGCGGGCGGCTCGTTCGCGGTCGGTGTCGCTTACGTCTCGCGTTTCTATCCGCAACAGCGGCAGGGCACCGCGCTCGGCATCTTCGGTGTCGGCAACGTCGGCGCGGCGGTGACGAAGTTTGCCGCCCCCTTCGTACTTATCGCCTGGGGTTGGCAAGCGGTCGCGCTGCTCTGGGCCGCGGTTCTCGTCGTCATGGCGGCCGTGTTCTATGTCACGACCGAGGACGACCCGGTGACCGCAGAGCGCCGCAAGACGGGCGCTGCGGCCAAGCCTTTCTTGCTGGAGCTCTCGGCGCTACGCGATATGCGGGTCTGGCGCTTCGCCCTCTACTACTTTTTCGTCTTCGGCGCGTTCGTTGCGCTTGCACTCTGGCTGCCACGTTACCTCATCGGCGTCTATGGCTTTGATATCGCGACGGCCGGCATGGTCGGGGCGCTTTACTCGATCCCGGCGAGCATCTTCCGCGCCTACGGTGGTGTTCTCTCTGACCGCATCGGCGCTCGCACCGTGATGTACTGGAGCCTCGGCGTCTCGGCCGTGGCGACGCTAATCCTCTCGCTGCCCCCGACCAGTTATGTCATGCGCGGCATCAATGGCGACATCTCCTCACACCTTGAGATCGGCGTCGGAGCGTTCATCGTCGTGGCATTAGTGCTCGGCTTTTTCATGAGCCTCGGCAAAGCCGCCGTGTTCAAGCACATCGCCTCCTACTACCCGAACAGCGTCGGAGCGGTCGGCGGCCTCGTGGGCATGATCGGCGGCCTGGGCGGCTTCGTACTCCCCATCGCCTTCGGCGCCCTGAACGACCTTACAGGCCTGTGGTCGAGCTGCTTCATGCTGCTGTTCGCTATTGTCGCAGGCTCGCTTCTATGGATGGACGTCTCGATCCGGCGCATGGGCCGGAGTGGGTCCGGCCTTTCTCCTCATGTCGTCGCGGCGGAATGAGGGGGAGGAGCGGGAATGACCAAAAAGCTCATAATCATCGGCAACGGCATGGCGCCGGGACGCATGCTCGAGCATCTGCTCGAGAAAGCACCGGGACGCTACGAAATCACGATCTTCAACGCCGAGCCGCGCGTCAACTACGACCGCATCATGCTGTCGCCCGTGCTCTCAGGCGAGAAAGAGTACGAGCAGATCATCATTCACGGTGACGGCTGGTACATCAAGAACGACATCACCCTCTACAAAGGGCACAAGGTCGTCGCCATTGATCGCGCAGCGAAGACCGTCACGTCCGACAAAGGCTTGACCGCGTCCTACGACAAGCTCGTGATCGCCACGGGCTCTATGCCCTTCATCCTTCCGATACCCGGAAACAACCTTCCCGGCGTGCTATCCTATCGCGATCTCGACGACGTGCAGGCCATGCTGCTAGCCGCGCAGTCGCGCTCCACGGCCGTGGTGATCGGTGGTGGCCTTCTCGGCCTCGAAGCTGCGGCCGGCTTGAAAGAGCGCGGCATGGACGTGACCGTGCTCCACATCATGCCGACGCTGATGGAGCGCCAGCTCGACCCCTCCGCGGGGTACATGCTGCAGCGGGAGCTAGAGAGTCGCGGCATCAAGGTGATGTGCAAGGCTTCGACAAAAGCGATTGTGGGTGCGCGCAAGGTCGAAGGGGTCGTCCTCGACGACGGCCGCACAATTCCTGCAACGCTTGTCGTCATGGCTGCTGGTATCAGGCCGAACGCCTGGCTTGCCAAGGAGGCCGGCCTCGCAACCAATCGCGGCATCCTCGTCGACGACCACATGCAGACGTCCGACGCGGATGTTCTCGCGCTTGGCGAGTGCGCCGAGGTGGGTGGCTATGTCTATGGCCTCGTCGCCCCACTGTACGAGATGGCACGCATCGCCGCCGCCAAACTGGCGGGCGAGGAGGCGCCGGGCTTCGTCCATAACGATACCCCGACCAAGCTCAAGGTCACCGGAATCGACGTGTTCTCGCTCGGCGATTTCGCCGACGGCGACGACCGCCAGGAGATCGTGCTCCGCGACGCGGCGGCGGGCGTCTATAAGCGCGTCGTGCTCAAGGAGAACCGCATCGTCGGCACGGTTCTCTATGGTGAGACAGCCGACGGCGCCTGGTTCAACGATCTCAAGAAGAAGTCCATCGACATTTCCGAGATGCGCGACACGCTCATCTTCGGCCAAGCCTACCAGGGCGGTACGCCCCTGGACCCTATGGCGGCCGTTGCAGCGTTGCCCGATGACGCAGAGATCTGCGGCTGCAACGGCGTATGCAAGGGCAGGATCGTCGGCACGATCAGGGAGAAGGGGCTGACGTCGCTCGATGACGTGCGGGCGCACACCAAGGCGTCCGCCTCGTGCGGCTCGTGCACGGGCCTCGTCGAGCAAGTGATGAGGCTCACGCTCGGAGACGCGTACAATCCTGTTGCCGTGCAGCCGATGTGCGCCTGCACGCCACTCGGCCATGACGACGTGCGTCGCCTGATCAAGGCTAAAGGACTCAGGACCGTCTATGCCGTCATGCAGGAGCTTGAGTGGAAGACCTCGTGTGGCTGCGCCAAGTGCAGACCGGCGCTCAACTATTATCTCGTGTGCGACTGGCCCGGCGAGTATGCCGACGATTACCAGTCGCGATTTATCAACGAGCGCGTGCACGCCAATATCCAGAAGGACGGCACCTACTCGGTGGTGCCGCGCATGTGGGGCGGCGTGACGAGCGCCAAGGAGCTGCGCGCCATCGCCGACGTCGTGGACAAGTTCCAGATCCCGACCGTGAAGGTTACGGGCGGTCAGCGCATCGACATGCTGGGCGTTCGCAAGGAGGATCTCCCGGCGGTCTGGGCCGACCTCGGAAAGGCCGGTTTTGTGTCGGGGCACGCCTACGCCAAAGGTCTGCGTACGGTAAAGACCTGTGTCGGCAGCGAATGGTGCCGCTTCGGCACGCAGGACTCGACAGGCCTCGGCGTCCGCATCGAGAAATTCATGTGGGGCTCGTGGACGCCGGCCAAGGTGAAGATGGCCGTTTCAGGCTGTCCGCGGAACTGCGCGGAAGCGACCTGCAAGGATGTCGGCGTCATCTGCGTCGACAGCGGCTACGAGATCCATTTTGCGGGCGCTGCCGGCCTCGACATCAAGGGAACCGAGGTGCTCGGCCTTGTGAAGACGGAGGACGAAGCGCTCGAGGTGATCGTTGCCCTCACGCAGATGTACCGCGAGCAGGCGCGCTATCTCGAGCGCATCTACAAATGGACGAAGCGAATCGGCATCGACGAGATCCGCCGCCAGATCCTCGACGACCCAGACCGCCGGCGCGGCTATTTCGACCGCTTCGTCCACTCGCAGACGTTCGCCCAGGTCGACCCTTGGTCGGAGCGCGTCTCCGGCTTGCACAAGCATGAGTTCCGCCC
>JAFKKW010000384.1 GCA_017304275.1 Hyphomicrobiales bacterium
GAGGTGAAGGACGTCTCCGTCACTTTACCTCGGGTGAGGGGGCGAGCGCAGCGAGAAGGTCGCGGGCGTGCGTGTGCGGGGGATGCACGGGGTACGCGACACGTTCGATGGCGCCATCGCGCAACAGGATCGTCAAGCGTCTCAGGTAGGTGACGCCGCCGGTCTCGAAGATCGGGAGATTGAGGGCGTTTTGCAGCGTGCCATCCGCATCCGACAGCAGCGGAAACGGGAGACGCATGCGCGCGGCGAATTCCTGCTGGTCGGCTGTGTCCTGTCCGCTGATGCCGCGCACGTCGAAGCCAGCGCGCCGGAACGCATCGTAGCTGTCACGGAAGCCTTCGGCCTCCGGTGTCGAACCGTGCGCACCGGGAATGTCATCCCAGCCCGGCGGATTGGCGAGGCCCGGTTTGCCGGTCCAGGGGTAGATGAAGACGATCCAAGCTCCCGCGAGCCGCGCGAGAGAGACGCTCCGTCCATCGGTGGCAGCAAGAGCGATATCCGGCAGCGCAAGACCCCGCACAAGGTGGCGCGTGCCGCCGTCATCCTCCGGCGCCGGCCAGGGCCACGGATTGCTCATCGCGGGTTGGCCTTGAGCCAGGCGAGCACGTCAGCGGCGTTCCGGTCCGGCGGGAAGACGGGATAAAAGACGTGCGTGATCGTTGCGTCGTCGACGATCAGGGCCAGGCGCTTGATCATCGTTTTTCCTTCGACCTGCATGGTCGGCAGCGTCATCGCGCGCGCGAGCGCCAGCGCGGCATCCGAGAGGAGAGGAAACGGCAGGTGCAGACGCTCAACGGTCGCCTGCTGCTCTGCCAGCGTCTGCGTCGAGAGGCCGAACACGGCCGTCGCTCCGGCTGCCATCAGCTCCGCATGGAGATCGCGGAAGGCGCAAGCGTGCGGCGTGCATCCGCGGGCGCCGGGGATCGCATCCCAGCCGTCCGGGAGCGCGACGCCCGGCGTGCCCGTCATGGGGTAGACGAACAGCACCGTGCGGCCGGACCGCTTCGCCAGCGAAACCTCGCCGCCTGCGGTCGACGGCAACGCAACGTCCGCTATCCGCTTGCCCGGAAGATGCCGGGTTGCGCCGTCGTCCTCGGGTACCGGCAGCTTCGACCAATCGACTTGCGCGAAATTCCGGTCCGCCGCCATCAGCCCTTCTCGCGCATGATGCGCGCCTTCTGGCGGTTCCAGTCGCGCTTGGCGGCGGTCTCGCGCTTGTCGTGCAGCTTCTTGCCCTCGGCGAGCGCGAGTTTGAGCTTGGCGCGGCCCTTCGGATTGAAATAGAGCTCGAGCGGGACGATGGTCATGCCCTTTCGCACGACCGCCTGGAAAAGCTTGGCAAGCTCGCTCTTGTGCAGGAGCAGGCGGCGCTTGCGGCGCGGCTCGTGCTGGAAGAAACGGCCGGCGTCCTGATATTCCGGGATGTAGGCGTTGATCAGGCAGAAGCTGCCGTCGTCCTCGAAGGAGGCGTAGCTCTCGGCGATGTTGGCCTGGCCCGAGCGCAGGCTCTTCACCTCGGTACCCTTGAGCTCGATACCGGCTTCCCAGGAATCGGTGATGAAATACTCGTGGCGGGCCTTCCGGTTCTCAGCCACGAGCCGGCGGCCGTCGTCCTTCTTGGCCGACATTGTCCCCTTGTCTTTCTGTTATTCGGCGGCGGCAGCCTGCAGCAGGCCGACCTTGGCGAGCGCGGCGTCCACGACCTTCTTCGCCGCGTCCGTGATCGGCACCATCGGCAGACGCATCTCGGCTGCGCAGAGGCCGAGACGGGAGGCTGCATACTTCACCGGGCCAGGATTGGTCTCGACGAAGAGCGCGTCGAACAGCGGCAGCAGCCGGTCCTGCATACTGCGCGCAGCGGCGAAATCGCCCTTCATCAGCGTGTTCTCGAACTCGGCGCAGAGGCGCGGGACGACGTTCGAGGCCACGGAAATGCAACCGTGTCCGCCGTGCGCCATGAAGCCGAGCGCGGTCGCGTCCTCGCCCGAGAGCTGGATGAAGTCCGGTCCCATGGCCGCGCGCTGCTGGGAGACGCGCGCCAGATTGGCGGTCGCGTCCTTGACGCCGACGACGTTCTTCAGCTCGAAGATGCGCGCCATGGTGGCGACGGACATGTCGACGTTGGTGCGGCTCGGAATGTTGTAGATGACGATCGGGATGCCGACCGCGTCGTTGATGGCCTTGAAGTGGGCGTAGAGGCCGTCCTGGGTCGGCTTGTTGTAATACGGATTGACGATCAACAACCCATCGGCGCCGGACTTCTCGGCATGCTTCGACAGATCGATCGCCTCGTCGGTCGCATTCGAGCCGGTGCCCGCGATCACGGGGACGCGACCACGCGAAACCTCGATGGTGACGTCGATCACCCGCTTATGCTCGTCGAAATTCAAAGTCGGGCTTTCGCCGGTGGTCCCGGTCGGAACCAGCCCGTGCGTGCCCTCCGCAATCTGCCACTCGACAAGATGGCGCAGCGCGTCCTCGTCGAGCTGACCGTTCCTGAACGGCGTGATGAGCGCCGTGATGGAGCCTTTGAACATTCGCTCTCGGTGTCCTCAAGTTGCCGATGGCTGCGGTCCCCTGGGGACCCTGGCCACCGTTGCCGTGCTGCCGCTGCCCGCCCGAAGCGGGAGCGGACACCTTGAACGCACGCACGTGAATTTGTACCTTCGCCGCACTCGCCTCTGTTGGCCGTGGCCTCAAATGCGGCGGGGACGGTGGACATTATGCGCTCGGGCGGCAGCCCGCAAGCGGACGTGGCGTTCTCGATAGAGTACCGCTAATTTCCTAATAAAGACCAGCCATAACGAGGCGGCGGCTTACCACACATCATGAAGAACCGGGCGCCCCTCGGCGCCGCGACGAGGATGAGCGTGACGGACCGAACCGCGACACCCATTGCCAGCCGCCCGCCCGTGCGCAGGGTCCGGCCGGGCAAGTTCCTGCACGCCTTACTGGCACTCGCCCTTGTCATGCTCGCTCCGGGAGCCTTTCCCGCGGCCGCGCAAAGTGAGCTCCCGAAGCCCGCCAATCCCTCCAAGGCCGAGCGCGATTTCATGGCGAGCCTCGACAAGGCGCTGACGCCGCTGCGCACCTATGCGCTTTCCGCCGGCGACGCGCAGCGCTTGCGCGAGGCGGTCAAGGCGCTCTCGGGGGCGAAGGTCGATATCGACCAGGCGAACGCACTCAAGCGCGAGATCGAGGATCCTGCGGCGCGCAAGCTCATCGACTGGATCCGGCTGCGCAAAGGCTTCGGAGATGCCGCCGAGTACCGCGCGTTTCTCGACGACAATCCCGCCTGGGGCGACCGCAGCACGCTGACGCAGAAGCTCGAGGAGGCGCTGTTCACGCAGGGCGGGAGTTCAGGCGCGATCAAATCCTACTTCGCGGGGCACGAACCGCAAAACGGCGTGGGGCTGGCCGCGCTGGCGTCCGCGCATCTTGCCGAAGGCAATACGGACGCGGCGCGCCGACTCGCCGCCAAGGCCTGGCGCGAAACCATTCTGCCGGCGGGACTCGAACCCGGGTTCCTCGCCAGGTTCGGCTCGCTGCTGACGCCTGCCGATCACAAATGGCGGCTCGACAAGCTGCTCATCGAGGACATCCGCTGGAACAGCGCCAAGGAACAGCGGGCCCAGGTGGTGCGGCGCCTCATTCCGCTACTGCCGGCGGCCGAGCAGAAGAAGGCCAAGGCGCGGCTTGCTGTGTTCCTCGGCGCGGACGGCGCGCGCAAGTCCATCGAATCGCTGCCTGCCGACAGCGTGCCCGACTGGGGACTGGTGTTCCATCGCGTGCAAGCGCTCCGGCGCGCCGACAAGATCGACGAGGCGGCCAAGCTGCTGCTCAGCGCGCCGACCGAGGAAGCCCTGACGGTCGCGCCGGACGAGTGGTGGATCGAGCGGCGCACCAACGCGTATGCGGCGCTAAGGAAGGGGAATCCCAAGCTTGCCTATGCGCTGGTGCGCGTGGCCGGTCCGCTGAGCGACAACCCGCTCAAGGATCAGGCCTTCATGGCGTGCTGGCTGGCGCTGCGCTACCTCAAGGATCCGAAAACCGCCCTCAAGCACTTCGAGGTCATGAACAAGGCAGCCGACGGGCCTTTGAGCCGCGCGAAGGCGCGCTATTGGCTCGGACGGACACAGGAAGCGCTCGGCAACAAGGCGGCAGCCGACGAGTTCTACCGACAGGCGCTCGCGGACCCGGATACCTTCCACGCGCTGCTCGCGCGCCAGAAGCTCGAGCCGGGGCGGCTCGCCATCAGCATGTCTCCGCCGCGAACGCCGACCGCCGAACAGATCAAACGCTTCGTCAACCTCGACGCGGCAAAGGCGGTCATGATCGCCAAGAGCGCGGGTCTCGACGTCAGCATCCTGCGCACGCTTCTGGTGCAGATCCGGCTCTTCCATCTCAAGGACGAAGCCGACATGGCGATGGTCGCGCATCTGGCGGAAACGGTCGGCGATACGCAGTCGGCCGTGCGCGCCGCGAAGGCCGCCATCGCGCGCGGGCATAACCTCTACTACTGTGCCTATCCCGTTCATCCCTTCCCCGCCTACAAGCCGCTGCGCAAGCCGCCGGAGACGGCCATGCTGCTCGTGCTCGCGCGGCAGGAGACGGAGTTCAACACGCTCATCGTCTCGGGAGCCGGCGCAAAGGGGCTGCTGCAGGTGATGACGGTGACGGCAAAGCACGTCTGCCGCGACTACAAGATCAAGTGCGACATCGGCAAACTGACGGCCGACCCGGCCTACAACACGATGCTGGCCTCGGCCTACGTCGGCGACCGCATGGCCGAGTTTTCAGGGTCCTACGTCCTGACGCTCGCCGGCTACAATGCGGGGCCGGGTCGCGCCAAGCAGTGGATCCGGGAATTCGGCGATCCGCGCGATCCGAAGGTCGACCCCGTCGACTGGATCGAGCGGATACCGTTCCAGGAAACCCGCGAATACGTCGCAAAGGTGCTCGCCAATATTCAAATCTACCGTGCGCGGCTGGGCGAGGAGCAAGCGGCGCTGCGGCTCGAAGAGGATCTCAACAGGGCGAGCCTGGCGGCGCGTCACTCGGGCGTGGCATCCGACGGTTAGTTGCATACGAGTTCTCGTTCTCGCGGCGACTGGGCGGTCGCGGCGAGAACCAACAGTGGGGTGGCGGCATGACACGTATGGTAGAGGCGTACCGAGAGATCACGTTCACGGCCCGCGACGGGCTCAGGCTTTACGGCCGGCATTATCCGGCTGCGTTCCATGACGGGCCCGCGCGGCGCCCCGTGCTGTGTCTCGCAGGGCTGACGCGTAACGGGCGCGATTTCAACCTCATCGCCGAAGCGCTGTCGCAGCATCCCGCCACGCCACGCGACGTCTACACGCTCGACTATCGCGGGCGCGGGTACTCCGAGAACGATCCCGACTGGCGCAACTATGCGGTTCCGATCGAAGCGGCGGACGTGCTCGATTTCATCACCGTGACGGAGATCGCAGGCGCTTCCATCATCGGCACGTCGCGCGGCGGGTTGATCGCGATGGTGATGGGCGCCCTGCAGCCTCGTGCCGTCGGCCCCGTGGTGCTCAACGATATCGGTCCCGTCATCGATCAAAAGGGCCTTGGCCGCATCTCGGCCTATGTTGGGCGCATCCCGTTGCCGTCCTCGTGGACGGAAGCTGGCGCGCTCGTGTACGACATGTGCAAGCGGGCATTTCCCAACGTCGGCGTCGAGGAGTGCGTCGAGATCGCCAAGCAGTGGTTCAACGAGCACAAGGGGCGGCCGGCGCCGGGCTACGATCCGGCGCTGTCGAACGTGCTCTCCGTGCTCGACGGGCCGATCCCGGCGCTGTGGCCGCAATTCGAGGCGCTGAAGCGCGTACCTATGCTGGTGCTGCGCGGCGAGAATTCCGACATCCTCTCGGCCGCAACCGTCGAGGAGATGCGCCGGCGGCATCACGCGCTTGCGTCCTACGTGGTCAAGGCGCAGGGACATGCGCCGCTGCTGCGGGACGCGGAGACGATCGACGTGGTGGCGCAGTTCCTCGCGAGCACCGAAGCCTCCGAGTGGCAGCCGCGTCTCGCCTACGGCTGACGTGGGCGGCGCGTGAGAAGACTGACGAGCACGAGCGCCAGGATCCCGAGCGGCACGCCGAAGATGGCGCCGGAGGCGCTGTCGATGCCGAACCAATTGGCGAGGCCGCGACGGGTTGGGGTTCCGCGCGCCAGCTCTTCCAGCGCCGTTTCGGCCGCCGTCCGGGCCCCCTCCTCCGCGTCGCGCGCTTCGGTTTCGAGCCTCGTGAACTCCTCGGCCGCGAACTCGCCCGCGTTCGAGAGCGGTGCCCAGGTACGATAGAACGCGGCGGGAAAGACCTGGATGCCAACGTCGTAGTAGAGCGTCACGCCGCCGCCGAGCAGAATGGCGGCGACAGCGCCCGCTGCGGTGGCGCGCTTCCAGGCGAGCCCGAGCGCCATGACCGGGAACAGGCCGGCGGCGGCCAGCGACAGCGCCGCTACGACAATGGCGACGAGGTCGGCAGATCTGATCGTCGCGGCGCCGGCCGCAAAGGCAGCGATGGCCAGGACGGGAGCGAGCGTACGCCAGCCCTGGCGCGTGGCCGCCTCGCGGTCGAGCGACGATCCGGCCGTGGCGAAGGTCCCGAGCAGGGCCGACGCCATGACGAGTGCGAGCGCCAGCACGCCGGACAGAAGCAATCCCGCACCCCAGGCCGGGATGCCCGCGAGCCCCGGCAGCGCCAGCATCAGACCGACGGGCTCGACGACGAGCGCGGCCTGGGTCAGCATCGCCGTGTCATTACCTGCTGCGGCTGCCGCGACGGGGAGAACGGCCGTCAGATACAGGTGCCAAGCGGAGGCTGTGGACGTGTCGCTTGCGAGCGTGCGGGCGGCGCCCAGCATCGTTTCGCGCATCGCGTCGTCAAGCGTGCTCCATTGCGCTGCCGCCGTGGCGTCCGTCGAGAGATAGGCCGAAACGGCCGTCGCGTCGGGCGTTCCAGCGCGCACGGCGTCCGCCACGGCGCTCAGGAGATAAACCGACGTGCCGTGAATGCGGGCGACGCCGGCCCGGAGCGGAGCCTCGAGCCATGACGGCAAGTGGGCGAGCGGAGTCTCGCGGATCATCGCGCCGTAGATCTCGTGCTTGGCGTAGGCGGCGAGCACCGGAACCGTGATCAGCAGCAGCATGACGAAGAACGCCGACCAGGCGCCCGCAAACCGCACGGCGGCCGGCCGGCGACCATCGGCGGCCAGGGCGGAAATCACTGGCGGCAATACGGCCGTGCCCAGCGCGAGCGACAGGATCAGCGCCACCAGGTCGAGCCCCGAAAGCCGCAGGAACGGCGCCGTGTGCATCGAAAACGTGTCGAAGTCGACGAGGCCACCCTCGACAAGGCGCTCCTCCATGACGCCGATGGCGGACAGGGTCTCGCCATAAGCGACGTGCGGTGTGAGCACTCCGGTTTTGGCGGAGATCAAGACCAACGGCACAAGCAGGCTGGCCGCGAACAGCATAAGCGCACCGATCGCCATCCAGCCGAACACACGCTCGCTTGCAAACAAGGCCACTGCCGCGCTTACGGCGACCGCAACCAGGACCGCTGCGACATAGGACCCCCCAAGGCCGGACTCGGCGACGATGCCGATCACTGTCAGCTCGGCGGTGAGCAGCGGCAGCGTGACGAGCACGATCACGGCCGTGCCGGCGATGGAGGCGATCGTTCCGAAACGCTTGCGGAGCGCTTCGGACAGCGTCGCGGCGCCGGACTGTGCGACGTGCGGCGCAATCAGGAGGCCGGCGAGAACAACACCCGCAAGAAGCCCGAGGCCGTAGGCAAGATGGTCGAAGCCGGCGAGGAACACGAGGCCGGGAAGAGACGCCAGAAGGGCTACCGGGACCGCGCGCGCCGCCGCTGCGAGTCCACCGCGGACGTGCGCGTCCGTTGGATGCGCGGCGTGGGCGGCCGCCGTCTCAGTCATGGCCGCGCTCCTCGGCATCGATGCGGTTCTGGCGCGCGGTCCAGACGAAGGCCAGGATAACGAGGCCGATCAGCGCGCCCTGGGCGGCGAGATAATAGCCGAACGGCATGCCTGCGAGGCGCACGAGGTTGGCCGGACCGGCTGCGAGCTGCAGACCGACGGCGAGACCGGCCACGACGAGAAGCGCCGCCATCGTCAGGCGCGCCGTACGCAAGGCGTGCCCGCGCAAGGCGTTCCTGGCGATGGCGCGCCGGGCGAGGCCGTCCGCAACGAGAAGTGCGCCGGTCGCGAGCAGAACGGCCGTGCCGCCGTAGCCGAGCAACGGCAGGAGGTCGATGCCCGCGGCGCCCGGCACGAGGCCGCCGACGCCCGCCAGGATGGCCAGCACGCCAACGATGAGAACAAGCCCCAGTCCGATCTCGATCATGCGCTCCCTCCGCGAGGCCGACTATCCCCGCAGAAGCAGGCTCACTGCAATCGCTATCGAGACGAGGATGACCAAGGGGCGGATCAGGACGGCGTCGCGTGTCATTGCCGTCCGGGCGCCGGCGCGGGCGCCGACGATCTGCCCGGCGGCCATCGCCAGCCCCACGCCGTAGTCGACATGGCCGGCCGCCGCGAAAATGGCGAGGGAAACCGCGTTCGAGGTCAGGTTCAGGAGCTTGGTGGCCGCGACGCCCTTGACGAGGTCGGCGCCGAACAGTGCGACGAGCCCCATCAGATACATCGAGCCGGCGCCCGGTCCCAGGAAGCCGTCGTAGGCTGCGATCGGCGCCGCGACGCCGAGCGCGAACGGCAGCGATCCAAGGCGCATGCGGCGGGCACTCTCACCCAGCATCGGGGCGAAAGCGAAATAGGCGGCGACCAGC
>JAFKKW010000162.1 GCA_017304275.1 Hyphomicrobiales bacterium
GGTGCCCGACGACCTGGTGGCGGAGATCAAGAAACGCGTCGACGAGGGATATCCGTACATCGTCGCCGACGCGTCGGCCGAGACGCTGCTCAAGATCGCGGATGCGATCAAGGACAAGAATGCGGTGGTGTTCAACGCTTCGGCGCCAGACGAGGCGCTGCGCGAAGAGCAGTGCCGGATCAACATCAAGCACACGGCGCCGTCGCGCTCGATGCTTGCCGACGCGCTCGGCCAGTACATGGCCTGGAAGCAGTGGCGGAAGTGGGCGCTCGTGATCGGTCCGGCGCCGGAGGACAAGCTCTACGCCGATGCCATCCGGCGCACGGCCAAGCGTTTCGGTCACAAGATCGTCGAGGAACGCACGTTCAACTACGATCCCGGCAGCCGTCGCTCGGACGGCGGGTTCGAGCAGATCCAGCAGCAGATTCCGAGCTTCATGCAGGGGCTTCCCGATCACGACGTGGTCGTGATCGCAGACGAAGGCAATCTCTTCGGCGAATACTTTCCCTACCGCACCTGGGTCTCGCGCCCCGTGATCGGCACCGCGGGACTGTTCGCGACGACGTGGCATCCGGCGATCGAGCTTTGGGGCGGCACGCAGTTCCAGAACCGGTTCAAGCGCCTCGCGGGACGCACAATGCGGCCGCTCGACTACAATGTCTGGACCGCGGTGCGCAGCGTCGGCGAGGCCGCGACGCGCAAGAGCACGAACGATCCCAAAGTGCTCATTCCCTACATGCGGTCGCCGGAGTTCGAGCTCGCGGCGTTCAAGGGTCAGAAAGTGACCTACCGGGCCTGGAACGGACAGTTGCGCCAGCCGATCCTGCTTGCGACGGCCAAGATCCTGGTATCGGTATCGCCGCAACCGGGCTTTCTGCATCAGTTGACCGAACTCGATACGCTGGGCGTGGACCAGCCGGAAACCAAATGCACCGCCTTCAAGAAATGATGCGCACGAACGACCAAGGAGCTTCGACGTGACGACACAACGGCAAGGCCTCGTCTTCGCACTGGCCGCTTCCCTTCTGGCGCTGACCACATCGCACGCGCTCGCTTACAAGGTGTTCATCTCGAACGAGAAGGAGAACACCATCTCGGTCATCGACAGCGAGAAGCTCGAGGTCATTCACACGATCAAGACCGGAAACCGCCCGCGCGGCATCATCCTCGCCAACGAGGGCAAGTGGGTGATCGTGTGCGCCAGCGACGACCATAAGATGCAGGTTTTCGACACCAGCACGTTCGAGCACGTGAAGGACCTGCCTTCGGGCCCGGATCCCGAGTTGCCGATCCTGCATACGTCCGGCAACCCGCTCTATGTCTCGAACGAGGACGACAACCTCGTCACGGTGGTCGATATCTTCAAGGGTATTATCCTCACCGACGTGCCGGTCGGCGTCGAGCCCGAGGGCATGGGCATGAGCCCCGACGGGAATATCCTCGTCAACACCTCCGAAACAACGAACATGGCGCACTTCATCGATGCGCATACCTACAAGAGCATCGACAACGTGCTCGTCGAC
>JAFKKW010000385.1 GCA_017304275.1 Hyphomicrobiales bacterium
GAGATCGCCGAGCGATCGGGTCGCTCGCGCGGCCGGATCAAAACCATCGAGCGCGCCTGATCCTCGGACGCTGCACGAACAAAAACGGCCGCTCATGCGAGCGGCCGTTTTATTTCATGGCGTGGGAACGCTCAGGCAAATGCCACGTCCGAGAGCGGCACCAGCCGGCGTTGCGTCTCGTCCCAGAGCCGCAACTTCACGCACTTGAAGCTTTCCCAAAGCGTGATCCGGTGCACGTCCGCAAGCTCCGGAAAATCGCGCAGCACCTTCGGCAGATTGTAATACGGAATGCGGCTGTACAGGTGGTGCACGTGATGCACGCCGATATTGGCCGTGAGCCACGGCAGGAAGCCCGGCAGGTCGTAGTGCGAGCTGCCGTGCAGCGCCGCCTCGTGCACGTTCCATTCCGGCTTCTCGTCCCAGATCGTATCCTCGAACTGGTGTTGGATGTAGAACAGCCAAACGCCGATCGACGAGCCGATCACCACGATCGGCAACTGCACCGCCAGGAACGCCTCCCAGCCGACGAGCCAGATCATCAGCCCGCCTATGAGGAGCAGGCCGGCATTGGTGCCCATCACGCTCGCCCACACCCGCCAGTCGGCGCCGCGCAGCATGCTGAACGGCAACCGGTGCTGCACGACGAACAGGAGCGTCGGGCCGACGCCGAACAGCACCACCGGGTGGCGGTAGGCGCGATAGAGGAACCGGCGCCATGGCGGCAGCGCGCGATATTCGCGCACCGTCAGCGTATCGATGTCGCCGGTGCCGCGATCGTCGAGACTGCCGTGCGTTGCGTGATGAATCGCGTGCGCACGTTTCCACGCATCATAGGGCGTCAGCGTCAGCACGCCGATGGCGCGGCCGACCCAATCGTTGGTGAGCTTCTTGCGGAACAGCGCGCCGTGTCCGCAGTCGTGCTGGATCAGGAACAGCCGCACGAGAAAGAAGGCGGCAGGAACCGTGATCAGCACCGTCAGCCAATAGCTGACGTCGAGCGCAGCCCAGGCCGCAGCCCAGAGTGCGAGAAAGGGAATGAGCGTGATGAAGACTTCAAAGAGGCTGCGCGCCGGATCGGGATGGCGATAGCGCTGCAGCACTTCGATCCAGTCGCGCGCCTTTGCGGGCGGCGCCGACGGATCGGACGCGAGTGTGTGTGACAAGAGTCCCCCCGTGGAATTTCGCGGTCGAGCGCGCCCGCCGAGGCGACTCCCCACTGGTTGCCCGGGCACACTTGCAGGCCCGCAAGCCTTACGCAAGATGCGTCAAAAAATTCGGCGCCAGCGGTACGCAAAAAGCCAACCCATTGCCTGCAAATCACCATTTTACGTATGGTGCGCTGCAAACAACGCCGTAATTGTCATCGGAAATTCACAGTTGTGATCACGTCCCCGCGGCCGGAGACCACGCGTTACGGGTAGAGCCGCGTTTTCTGCCACGGCTGCGCAACGTCGGCCCGCCGGAAAACGATGCGGTCATGCAGGCGGAACGGACGGTCCCGCCACAGCTCGATCTCGACCGGCGTGAGCCGGAATCCGGACCAGTGCGGCGGCCGCGGAATATCGCCGATGCCGAACTTCGCCGTGTATTCGGCCACCCTCTTCTCGAGCGCGAACCGGCTTTCGAGCGGACGCGACTGCTCGGACGCCCAAGCGCCGATCCGCGACAGACGCGGACGCGACGCGAAATACTGATCGGCCTCCTCCGCCGATACGGGTGTGATCGGTCCGCGCACGCGCACCTGCCGCCGCAGCGACTTCCAGTGGAACAACACCGCCGCCTGACGCGACGCGGCGAGCTCGCGCCCCTTCGCGCTCTCGAGGTTGGTGTAGAACACGAACCCGCGCGCAGGATGCGCGGCGCCATCCACGCCTTTGAGCAGAACCATCCGCACGTTCGGAAGACCGGACGGATCGACCGTCGCGAGCGCCATGCCGTTGGGGTCGTTGGGCTCGGAAGACGCCGCCTCCACGAGCCAGGCCTCGAAGAGCGCGAACGGATCGCCCGCCGCCGTCAAATCCTCGGCCTCTTGATCGATATCAGCGCCACTCACGTCTCGACCGCCTGTTGCTTGTTACTTGTTGCCGACTGCCTGTTGCCTAACGCCCTCGGAAATCGGGACGGACCTTTAGCACCTTTTAACCGTAACCGGCCACAATCGAGGGATCGGCTCATATTTTTACCGTACGAGCCGGGGTGTTTGTAGTGTTCAGGAGTTGCTTGTCATGCGTCCGGTCCCCGCGTTGGAGACACTCGTGCTTGCCGCCGCAACCGCGGTCATGCTGGTGGCGCTCGTATTCCTCTCCGGCAACGTTGCCTCAGCCGGCGAGCGGCCGAACGACGGCGCGACGTGCGCCTGCCCGGATGCCAGCCGCAAATCGGGACGCCCCAGATTTGCAGAGCTCACCCCGCAAACCTTGGACGAGCGGGACGAGATCGCCGCGCTCGAAAGCATCCAGGTCGCCTTGAGCCGCATGGACGACGGCAGCCCGTTCGTCTGGAAACGCGCCAACGGGCGCCTGTCGGGCATCGTCCGCCCCACAAGCTCCTTCCGCAATGCCAAGGGCAGCATCTGTCGCCATGTCGTCGTCCTTCTGACCACGGGCTTCAAGACGAGCACCACCGAAGGCATCGCCTGCCGCTCGGCCAGCCGCCGCTGGGTGCTCGAAGGATAGGCACGGGCGGAGGCACGGCTCGCAGTCGCCGGAAAACAACTAAATATTTGAAAAATAGTTATTTTCTTTCACTTCGTCGAGGCGGACGGTGTCGCGCGCCCATGCGGCCGCGCGGCCATCTGGACCAGCATTCCCTTTTGTGTAGGATGCGCGCAAATTTCCGCACCAAGGGATCGCGATCAAAATGACCGAAACGGCGTCGGGCGCAGGACACCTTGCCGGCTCACTCATGGCTGGCAAGCGCGGCCTTATCATGGGAGTCGCGAACAACCGCTCGATCGCCTGGGGCATCGCCAAGGCCGCCGTGGCCCAAGGGGCCGAGGTGGCGCTCACCTACCAGGGTGATGCCCTGAAGAAGCGCGTCGAGCCGCTGGCCGCGGAGCTCGGCTCCAAGCTCGTGCTGCCGTGCGACGTGTCCGATGCCGCCTCCGTCGATGCGCTCTTTGCCGAGCTGGAAAAGACCTGGGGCCGCCTGGACTTCCTCGTTCACGCCATCGCCTTTTCGGACAAGAACGAGCTCGACGGCCGCTACGTCGACACGACGGAAGCGAACTTCACCCAGACCATGCTGGTCTCCTGCTTCTCGCTCACGGCCCTCTCGCGGCGCGCCGAGAAGCTCATGACGGACGGCGGCTCGATCATCACGCTGACCTACTACGGCGCCGAGAAGGTCATGCCGCACTACAACGTCATGGGCGTCGCCAAGGCCGCCCTCGAAGCATCCGTGCGCTATCTTGCGGCCGACCTCGGCAAAAGCGCGATCCGCGTCAACGCCATCTCGGCCGGACCCATCAAGACGCTGGCCGCCGCCGGTATCGCGGACTTCCGCTACATCCTGAAGTGGAACGAGTACAATTCCCCGCTCCGCCGCACGGTCACCATCGAGGACGTCGGCGGCGCCGGCATCTATCTTCTCTCCGACCTCTCCAGAGGCGTGACGGGCGAGGTCCACCATGTGGACGCCGGTTATCATGTCCAGGGTATGAAGAACGAGGACGCGCCGGATATCTCGGTGGTGAAGAACGACCCCTGACGACCGACCGCGCCGCACAAGCTCCTGGACCGCGGCGCCGAGCAAGATCTGTCCATGCCGGACCAGCCGACGATCTACTTCATCCGCCACGGCGAGACCGACTGGAACCGCGACCGGCGTTACCAGGGCCAGCAGGACATTCCCCTGAACGAGACGGGGCGCGCCCAGGCGCACCGCAACGGCCAAGCGCTACGCGCATTCCTGCCGGCGATAGCGCAAGCGGAGTTTCTCGCGAGCCCCCTCGGGCGCGCCCGGGAATCCATGGAGATCGTCCGCCGCGAGGTGGGCCTTCCCCCCGCGGGTTACACAGTGGAGCCGCGGCTGATCGAGCTATCCTACGGCGTCTGGGAAGGCGTGCTGCAGGACGATCTCAGACACGAAGCCGGCTATGCCGCCCGACAGGAGGACCCCTTCCGCTGGCGTCCGGAGCAGGGCGAGAGCTATGCGGATCTGTTCGCCCGCGTGTCGGGCTGGGCGGAGAGCATCGCGCGCGACTGTGTGGTCGTCGCCCACGGCGGCGTCTCGCGCTGCCTGCGCGCCCACATGCTGAACCTCGATCCTGAGCGCATTCCCGAGCTCGAAAGTCCCCAGGACCGTGTGCTGGTTCTGACCAGAGGTGCGATGCGCTGGCTCTGAGCGTCCCACGAAAAAAGAGAGAGCCGGAGCAGCGGCCGCTCCGGCTCTCTCGTATGCAGGAACATGAGCGCAGATCTCTCGACCACGGTTGCTCAGACCGTGAGGAGAGATCCGCAAAAACGCATGAGACGCGGCACAAACGGCCCGTTGAGCACCGTCCGCGGCATCAGCCGAGACCTGCGCCCCGTGCGCTTATGCAGCCTCCTTTCGGGAACGCACAATACGCCGGGCACCTGCCTGATTACCTGCGTCGCGGCGCCTTGCAAAATGAATCCTGACGATGTCCTTCCTTGCCCCCCGGCCCCCTCCCACTTATGAGAGGACGGTATATTTCGCACCCGGCATGAGTTGTCGATGCTATCAAATTGAACCTCCGGACCGATCCCGATCGGCCCGCGCGAGCGGTCCCCATGTCCCACAACACCTTCGGCCATCTCTTCCGCATGACGACCTGGGGCGAAAGCCACGGGCCGGCGATCGGCTGCGTCGTCGACGGCTGCCCGCCTGGGATTCCGCTTGCCGCCGAAGAGATCCAGGTCCACCTCGACCGCCGCAAGCCCGGCCAGTCGCGGTTCACGACCCAGCGCCGCGAAGCAGACGCCGTCGAGATCCTGTCCGGCGTGTTCCCTGATGCCGAAGGCCGGCAGGTGACGACCGGCACGCCGATCGCGCTCCTGATCCACAACACGGACCAGCGCAGCAAGGACTACGGCGAGATCAAGAACGCGTTCCGCCCAGGCCACGCCGATTTCACATACTGGACGAAGTACGGCATCCGTGACCACCGCGGCGGCGGGCGCTCGTCGGCACGCGAGACGGCCATGCGCGTCGCCGCGGGCGCCATCGCCCGCAAGGTGCTCGGCCCCGATGTCGTTATCCGCGGCGCACTGGTCCAGGTCGGCGAGTTGAAGATCGATCGCTCCCGCTGGGACTGGGAGACGGTCGGCACCAATCCGTTCTTCTCGCCCGATTCGGGCGTGGTCCCCGAGTGGACCCAGTATCTCGACACGGTCCGCAAAAACGGCTCGTCGGTCGGGGCCATCATCGAGGTGGTCGCCGAAGGCGTGCCGCCCGGGTTGGGCGCGCCGATCTATGGCAAGCTCGACCAGGACCTCGCGTCCGCCATGATGAGCATCAACGCCGTGAAGGGGGTGGAGATCGGCGCCGGCATGGCGGCAGCGGAACTCTCGGGCGAAGCCAACGCCGACGAGATCCGCATCGGGCCGGACGGCAAGCCGCGCTTCTTGTCCAACAACGCGGGCGGCATCCTCGGCGGCATCTCGACCGGCCAGCCCGTTGTCTGCCGCTTCGCCGTAAAGCCGACGTCATCGATCCTGACACCGCGCCAGACCATCGACGCCGAAGGCCACGAGACCGAGATCGTCACCAAGGGTCGCCACGATCCATGCGTCGGTATCCGCGCCGTGACGGTGGGCGAGGCCATGATGGCCCTCGTCCTGGCCGATCACCTGCTCCGCCATCGCGCCCAGTGTGGTTAGTCGATAAATTGCAGACATCACCTCCCCCCGCGGGGAGAGGTTGGACGCGATTTGCAATCGCGTCCGGGTGAGGGCCACTTCAATCCGAGCCCGGAAGACCGCTAGCTCGCGCGCTTGCCGGCAATGATCTCCCACGCCGCGTTGATCTGTTTGAGCCGCAGCTCGCGCATTGCCCGATCTTCCGCATCACGGGCGTGATCCGGATGCCAGCTCAACCGCAGCCCGTCGATGATCTTCTTGATCGCCGCCTCGTTGACGTCCGGCGCAATCCCCATGCCGAGCACCTCGAGTGCTTCCGCCCGCGTGCGCGGCATCGCGTCACCCAGCACGGCGGGCAGGCCGGACGACAAGGAAGGCGATGCGTCGAGGTCTCGGCCGGCGAGCGGCTCGGGAACGATCGCCAAGGCGCTGGCCTCACGTCCTCCATTATGGACCGCGACTCTCTCCAGCGAGACGGTGGAAATATCGCGCGAAAGCACAGACGCAGAAGAGCTCCGGCCACGCCGCAGCACGAACCCGAGCGTGAGCAGCGAGAGGACCGCGAGCGTGGCGACGGCGACCACAGTCGTGTGTACCCCCGCCGGCCCGCCGGACAACGCCATGGGCAGCAGCGATTGCGTATCCTCATGCTCTGCCGACGCGACCCTGTCGGGAACGGACGCGTCGCTCCCGGCCACTTCGGATCGGGCCGTGGTGGTATTGGCGGATGGCGCCGGCGTCGGATCCGGCAAAGCGCCGGTCTCTGTGCGATCGGAACCCGCTTGCAGCGCTGGCGCCGGCGCGTTCGCGCCATTGATAATTTGCGGAATGACGGGAGCGGCACCCTGAGCCGCACTGCCGTCGGCGACGGGATCACGCTTGCCGGGCGACGACGCGGCAGGTAGCGGCGCTTTCGGCACGTCCGCCTCGACGACCTGACGCGGGGGCGCCGAAGCTGGCGGCTCTGTCGACGGCGCCTTCGCAACAGGCTCCGAATGCGCGGGCTTGCCGCGGTGAGGATTGGCAACCGGCTGGGGAACAGGCTCGTCGCGCGGCGCCGGAGCGGCGTCCGCCACCGCACCGCGAGGGGCCTGATCCTTCACGAAGATGCCGTCCACACCGAGCATGGGCGCGAACCCTCTCGGCATCGTCACCGTCACGCGCGGCGCTCGCGCCAGACGCTCGGCGCAAAAGCGTCGGAAGCCCGGCCCTTCGATATCGCCGCCCCGTGCGCACGGCGCGTCCGGCGACAGGCTCCAGCGCGCCGGCATCTCGAGCTCGAAATGCCCGTCTGCGACGAACGCTTGCTCTTCCCCGCCGGTCCCGGCAGCGGCGGCGACATCGACCCACGGAACGCGCACGCCGCCACAGTCGAGGGCGAAACGGTGGACCGTCCAACTGCGGCACAACCGCGGATCGGCCGGAGAGCAGGCACGGAATTCCTGCTGCTCCCGCCGCCCGATTACGGGATGGCCGTGATCCTCGGACGGCCTGAGCATGGGGCGTCCCCCCACGACCTTGCACGAATACGGCATGACGAGCAGTTCGTCCGCCTGAGCGGCAGGAGTACACAGGACGACGGTCGGAAGCAGGGCCAGGATTGTTCTGAAGTATCTGAGCGCGGGCATAAGCCTTCCATCCGAGTCGCGGATCACCCCCACAGATAGTCCCGAGACCTGGGCGCATTTGCGGCATCGCTACCAGGAATTTATGACGTCTAATAACGACTTAGCGGAACTCATTGCGGTACGCGGGCGCACCGCTAGCCCGCGCCTCAGAAAACGCGCGGGATTGACCGCCAGGAGAGCACGCCGTCGCAACCGGATGGCAGCGCCTGGCAGACGCCTGTCGATAGGCCGTGCGCCCGCCCAAGCAACACCGCACGATTGCCTTCGTCCACTCACGATCTCGGATCAGGATCGGCCCAGATCTAAACTTTTCCCCTCCGGACGATGATCCCCTTAGCCCAGCGCACCCGCTTCCCTCTTCTCGCCGCCGTCCTCCCGCTCGCCTTGGGCGCCTGCTCGGTAGAGCAGACGACAGACCGCTGCACGGCCGAGAGCATGACGCTGGATGGCCTCATCAAATGCGTGCGCGAGACGCACGCCAGCACGCGATCTTGCGAAGCGGCCGTGCGCGGGCCGACCGCCATCCCGCTCGCGGGACAGCGGGTTCTGACGTACGGCGCCGCGACGAAGCACGGCGGGACGAGCAGAGGCATCGTCTTCGAGGGATCGCACGGCGCCGAGGTGCGCGCGCCGATCAGCGGGCTGGTGACGTTTTCCGATCCCTGGCGCTCTTACGGAGACCTCCTGATCATCGATTCCTGCACCACGGTCGCGCTGATTGCAGGTCCTCTCTCGTCCAACGTGACGGCAGGCCAGGCCATCACCGCCGGAGGAACCGTCGCCCATCTGCGCCAGACATCATCCGATGCACCCATTCTCTATCTTGAGGTTCGCGAAGACGGAACGACCGTCGATCCCGCAACCATCATCCCGGCAAGCCAATGAGCGGGCGTTAGCGGCTGCAGATTCCGCGGATGCTTGTGACACTACCGCCGCTGAACGGTCCATGACATCGTCGCCGAAACGTCGACCGGCCGAACGAGTCATTTGCACCACACTTTTTATTCACCGCGTAACGGGCCAGTGCATTCCCCTTGCAATGCGCATCCGTAAATAGTCCTACTCTCGTATTTTACGCGCGGTTCGCACAGTTGGAATCAATTCGATAACGAGCGGCCTCAATCCGGAGATCGCCGCCAAAGGAATTGTCGATCGAGGATTCATGCCAAACGGCGCCCACGCGCGAACGATCGCACACGGACAAGGCATAAAACAGGAACTGAGAACCCTGAAGCAGGGCCGCTGGCTTCTTGGCCCGGCCTTTATCTTTCGGACGACGCCGGCGAAACCGTCCATGGCGAGGCATGGCGCCTGCGGTCGCCGGGTTCGCTCGATTGGATG
>JAFKKW010000386.1 GCA_017304275.1 Hyphomicrobiales bacterium
CATCGGCATCAGGACGTAGAGCGCGCTCTGGTCGTCGGTGCCGCGGATCATCGTCGGCGAGCCGGGGTCGGCCAGCAGGAAGCGGGCCTCCTCGCCTTCGAGCTGGCCGGCAATGTCCAGGAGGTACTTGGCGTTGAAACCGATCTCGAGCGGCGAAGCGGTGTAGTTGACGTCGATCTCCTCGGTGGCGCTACCGCCTTCGGGGTTGTTGACCGACAGCACGAGCTTGCCGTTCGAGAGGTTGAGCTTGACGGCGCGTCCGCGCTCGCTGGCGATCGTCGAGACGCGGTCCACGGCGCTTATGAAGTCGGCGTTGGTGACGCGCAGCTCCTTGTCGTTCGACTGCGGGATGACGCGTCCGTAGTCGGGGAAGGTGCCGTCGATCAGCTTCGAGGTGAGCGTTACGGAGCCGATCTCGAAGCGCACTTTCGAGGCGGAGACGCCGACGCTCACGGTCTCGGCGCTTTCCTCGATCAGGCGATGCAGCTCATGCACGGTCTTGCGCGGGATGATGACGCCGGGCATGCCCTCCGCGCCCTTGGGGTGTGCAAGCTCGGCCTGCGCGAGGCGGTGGCCGTCAGTGGCGACGGCACGCAGCATCGACGTCTTGCCGCTCTCGGCGATGTGGAAGTAGATGCCGTTCAGGTAGTAGCGCGTCTCCTCGGTGGAGATGGCAAAGCGCGTCTTGTCGATCAGTCGCTTCAGATCCTTGGCGGCGACCTCGAAGGTGTGTCCGAGATCGCCGGCGTTGAGGTCAGGAAACTCCTCCGGTCCGAGCGTCTGCAGCGCGAAGCGCGCCTGTCCGGCAGCCAGCGTCAGGCGCTCCTTCTCAGTGTCGCGGCGAATGTCGACCTGCGTGCCCTCGGGAAGCTTGCGCACGATATCGTGCAGGATATGAGCTGGAACGGTGACGGCCCCCGCGGCCTGTACCTCGGCCCGCACCTCCTCGATCACTTCGCGCTCGAGATCGGTGGCCTTGAGCTCCAGCGCTTGGCCGGACGCCTTCAGAAGCACGTTGGAAAGAATGGGAATCGTTGTGCGGCGCTCGACGACGCTCGTCACGTGCCCGAGCGCCCTCAGAAGTTCACCGCGTTCGATCACAAGCCGCATCGGTCGCCTCGAAGTTCGCGATCCGCGCCTCAAGAGAAGCGCGACATCGCATATGGACTAAAGGTGCGCCCGTCCGTCCTCCAATGGGTGGAGGGATGAAAGTTCAGCTCTCGTCATGGAGGGAAGTACAGGCGTGCGAGGCACAACTTGCCCCGATCAGGCACCCCTTTTCAAGGGGTGGAGCGGTGTTTCGGCCGCTTTCGTGCCGTCATTCGCGGTTTTCCCGGGTCTTGCCGCCAAGACTTCGGGAGCGGCGTCGTTCGACACCGCTCCCGCCCCGCTTGAGCGCGGCGCCGATCTCCCTCGTCACGCCACGCCCGTTGCTCTAACCTTCAGCGTTATCAGCCTGTTGTGCTCAATGGCCGATCAGCTTCTTCAGCTCGTCGATCTCGTCGCGGAGGTGCGCGTCGCCGGCGATCACGCCTTCGATCTTGCGGATGGCATGCAGGACCGTCGTGTGGTCGCGATTGCCGAACCGGCGGCCGATCTCGGGCAGCGACCGGTGCGTCAGCTGCTTGGCGAGATACATGCCGATCTGGCGCGGCCAGACCACCGAGCGGTGGCGGCGCTGCGAGAGAAGGTCGCCCTTCGACACGCCGAAGTGGCGTGACACGATGCGCAGGATGTCCTCGATCTTGATGCGGCGCGGCTCGACGCCCTGGAACAGGTCGCGCACCACCGTCTCGGCGATGTCGGGCGTAATGGGCGCCCGCATGTGCTGCCACGTGAGGTAGAGACGGTTGACCGCGCCCTCCAGCTCGCGACCGCTCTCGGTCAGACGGCTGGCCAGGATATCGACCACCTCGCGCGAGAGGTCGAAGCTCGGGTCCTGCGCGCGCTTCTCGGCCAGACGCTGGTCGAGCACGCGATGACGCAGCTCATGGTCGAAGCCGCCGATCTCGGCTACCAGACCGCGCTGCAGGCGCGAGCGCATGCGCTCGTTCAGCCGCTCGATCTGCGCCGGATGGCGGGCCGAGGCGACAACGACCTGACGGCCGCCGTCGAGCAGCGCGTTGATGATGTGGTCGAACTCCTGCTCCGTCTTCTCGCCCTGCATGAACTCGAGGTCGTCGATCAGCAGCATGTTGATGCCGCGGAACTTCTCCTTGAAGGAGAGCGGATCCTGCGCACGCAGCGCCTCGACGAACTGATAACGGAAGCGCTCCGCGGTGAGGTAAAGCACCTGCGCGTTCTCGGCGCGCCGCTTCACCTCCCAGGCGATGGCCTGCAGAAGATGCGTCTTGCCGAGGCCGACCGACGAATAAAGGTAGAGCGGGTTGAAGGCCGGGCTGTCGGTCAGAACCGTCTCGGCGACCTGGATGGCGCCCGCATGCGCCATGCGGTTCGAGGTTCCGACGACGAAGTTGTCGAAGGTGTGATGCGGATCGAGCGGCGAGCCTTCGAAGCCGTCGATGCTGGTGCGTCCGGCGATCGGACGGATCATCGGCGTACGCTGAGGCTCGATGGCGCCCAGGGCGCGCGGCTCGGCGGCGGGCTCGCGCGGCTTGAGGGCGGCTTCGGCGTCGCGGCTGGCAAGGCGGGCGGCGTTGGCGCCCGGCTGGCGGACGGACACGACCACCTCCTGCGCCGTCTTGAACTCTGCCCGGCAGCACGTCAGCAGCTCATCCATGTAGTGGGACTGGATCCACTTGCGGAGGAAGACGACGGGCACGGAGGCCTTGACGGTCTTGCCGTCGAAATCGTCGAACTCGAGCGCCTTGAACCAGCTCGCGTAGATATCCTCGCCGAGCTGCTTGCGCAGCATCGCGCGCACCTTGGTGCCTCTCCCGTCGGCGATCTTGCCATCGGCGCCCTTGGTCTCAGCACCCTTGGCGTCGGCGCCGCTCATGCCTGCCGGCTTTCCGTCAGCGACGGAATAATCGCCCGACGGCGCGCGCCCGACGCGCTCGGGTGCCGAATAAGATAGCTCCGCTTTCGAGATGGCTTGCATTTTGTACCCCGCACTTGTTTCGCGTCCTCCTTCCGCAAAGGAGGACTTCCTAACGGCCTTACTCGTTCGCCCAAACGAGCTCGGCCATTTCTTCCAGACCCGTCTATCCCTGCCGCCAGGGCAGCCCGGCTGCTTTCCAGCCCGCGACCTGCCCTCGTTTCTGGGTGGGATCGAGAGGACCCTCGAAGCCATCCGCCACGTTGCGGCAGCGCGTATAGCCCGCGCCTGCCATTGCGGCCGCAGCCGCATGGCTGCGTGCCCCTGACCGGCAGATGAAGAACAGTTCAGCGTCCTTCGCCACACCGGCCCCTTCGAGCAGCCCGCTCAACTTTTCGACGAAACCAGGGTCAATCCGGTTGTCGGGAAAAGTCTGCCACTCGATGGTCACCACACGCTTCGACAGCGTGCTCAAGTCGGGGAGTCCGACGAAGGCCCATTCCGGTCGAGTCCGCACATCGATCAGAACAGTCCCCGCGTCATTCTTGAGACGAGCCCAGGTCTCCTCGACGGGCACGTCCTCGATATTGACGCGGTCAGCCAACCCCTTAGTCCTCATTACCCACAGGCCGGTCGGGACGGCTGTCCCAGACTGACACAGTTAACAAAAGTAAAAACCAGTATTCAAACAGTAAAGAAACGACTGCACCTCGCAGAACCAGCGAGCTACTCGTACTTCACTGTAATACTGAAGAAATCAGGATGACGCTACGCAACTGAACCCTGAGTCCGAGCGGGGGGATATTAGGCGTTACAGCCCATCCGACCCCGTCGCGCTGACAAGGACTCTTTAACGGGTCAGTAACCTTTTATCAAGCGGCCCAATGGGTGGAGAAGGCGGCTGCAAGCGCGGGGACGAGCGGTGGGTGCAACGTGGAAAACTTGAGTCCTCTCCACAGGACCAGTGGGGAAACTCATTGAGGTTAATGCCAATTCGCGAGAGGTCGGCAGCGGTCAATTTTGAATTGCGGCGGTCGTGTGACAGGCCGGCGGAGACCACTTTTTTGTTTGGAGCGGGGGCGCCCCGCAGAGGCCGGGGGCGGAGGGAGACCGGGGCGTTGGCGGGACACCCTCATGAATCCGTCACTTAGGAAGCCGGGTGGAAGGCCCGCGATTCCATCGCACGGCCTTCCCTGTGGCGAACACGACACACTCTTTTTGCTGACGGTCGCGTTTTCAAAAGAGTGTTGGAGAACCTGCGGATCAGGCCATGGCCTTGATGCGCTGCGCGAGGCGCGAGACTTTGCGGGACGCCGTCTTGCGATGCATGATGCCCTTCTGGGACGTGCGCGCGAGCGACGGCTGAGCCGACTTCAGGGCAGCCTGGGCGGCGTTCTTGTCACCGGAGGCAATCGCTTCCTCGACCTTGCGAACGTCTGTCTTCACCGCCGAGCGGCGGTTCTTGTTGACCTCGGTCCGGCGCACCATCTGGCGCGTCGCCTTCTTTGCCGACTTCGTGTTGGCCATCCAAATTATCCTTCTCTTCGGGCCACCGGTTCAAGGATGGCTCCATGACGTCGATGTGACTTTCTGACATTGTGACTGCGTTTTCGGCTCCACCGCGCACCCGTTGGTCCGGGTCGGCGGATCCTGCCGTCAAACGCAAGCGCAAATGCGTCGACCGCCCGAAACATGCGTTCCGAGCGGCTCTGGCCGGGTCTATAGCGGCGGAAATGGGCGGTGGTCAACGGATTTGGCCGTTTGCGGGCCTCGTCGGCCGGTCAGGCGTCCTTCCATTTGATCGAGCAACCCATGGAGGGCACCTGTTTCTCGGGCCCGCGGCCGGTCTCGGCCACCATTCGCATGGCCTCGAACAGCTCGCGGGGCGCCCCCGCCGGACCCGGGTCGCGGCCGCTCTCGTCCAGCCGGCCCCGGTACTGGAGGCCCAAATCACGGTTAAAGCCGAAGAAATCCGGCGTGCAGACCGCGCCATAGCGGCGGGCCACGTCCTGGCTCTCGTCGTAGAGATAGGGGAACGGAAAACCGCGCGCGGCGGCGGTCTCCTTCATGCGCGGGAAGCTGTCCTCGGGGTAGGTCGTGGCATCGTTGGACGAGATCGCGACGGAGGCGATGCCGAGCGCGGCCAGCTCCTTCGTGTCGCGGACCAGCCGGTCGAGGATCGCCTGCACGTAGGGGCAGTGGTTGCAGATGAACATGACCAGGATGCCGTTGGGTCCCTTGAGCTCATCCAGCGCGTAGGTCCGGCCGTCGGTGGCCGGCAGGCGGAAGTCCGGCGCCTTCCAGCCGAAATCGCAGATCGGTGTGGTTTCGGCCATGGCAGATCCTCCTTGTGAGCGTGCGGATGGGGTCATCCGACATGTAGGCGTTCGGCCAGCACGCGGCGAGATCCCAGCGCTCAAGCGTCGAGGTGCGTGAAGCTCAGATCGTCGCCGGCGAAGACGCGGGCGCGGGCGCTGGTCTCTTCGGGATCACCTGTCGTCAACAGCGCGAGACGCGGGGCGGCTCCGGCTTCACCTCTGTAGTCCAGATGGCGGGAGAGGTAATCCTCGAGGCTGTCGGCCACGATCTCGGGCTGCGAGAGGATGCGTGTCGCGGCCGGCAGATGGCGCCGGAACAGGTGCTCGACCAGCGGGAAGTGCGTGCAGCCCAGAATGGCGCGATGGGGCGGCTCGCCACCCGCCTGCGCAAGAGCGCCGTCGATGCCGGCGACGACCAGGCGTTCCAGCTCGGCCTCGGTAGCGCCCGTCTCGATGGCGCCCGCCAACTCCGCGCAGACCTGCTGGACGACGGTGACCTTCGGACAGCGCTTCCTGATCTCCTCGCCGTAGACGTTGGAGGCGATGGTGCGCGTGGTGCCGAACACGGCAATGCGGTCGGTCAGGAACTTCTGCGGATACTGCGGCGTGGTGACGGCCCACGGCGTCTGGGTCGCGGCCTCGACGGTCGGCGCGACGATGCCGACGACGTTGTGGCCGGCCGCCTTCCAGGACGTGGACGGCAGCCACGTCGTCTGCAGGCGACGCGCGGCAACCGCGGTCGCCGTATTGCAGCCGAGAAGAACGAGCTTGCAGCCGCGCCGGAACAGATGCTCGACGGCGATGCGCGTCAGATCGATGATCTCCTCGGACGGGCGATCGCCATACGGCACATGCGCGTGATCGCCGAGATAGACGAACGATTGCTCGGGGAAACGCCCGGTCAGAGCGCGCAGGACAGTGAGCCCCCCCAGGCCGGAATCGAAGACGCCAATCATGGAGCCTTTGTGTCTCGTTCTTGCCCCCACGCCCGATCTTGCCGGACGCCCGCGCCTTTACTCCGCGGCCTCGGACGGCGGCCGGCCGGCCGCAGCGGCGGCCGCTTCCTGGTCTGCCGCCTTCAGTGCATCGAGGCTCGGCATCGAAATGGTGCTGTAGCCGCAGTCGACGAAATGGACCTCGCCCGTTACGGCGCCCGAAAGATCGGAGAGCAGATAAAGCGCGGAGCCGCCGACGTCGTTCAGGCTCGGCGTGCGGCGCAGCGGCGCGTGCTCTTTCTGGAAGTTGAAGATGACGCGCGCATCCGACACGCCGGCGCCGGAGAGCGTGCGCATGGGGCCGGCGGAGAGCGCATTGACGCGGATGTTCTGCGGTCCGAGGTCGGCTGCGAGATAACGAACCGAGGCCTCGAGCGCGGCCTTGGCGACGCCCATGACGTTGTAGGAGGGGACGGAGCGCGTGGCACCGCCGTAGGAGAGCGTCAGAAGCGAGCCACCGTCCGGCATCAGGGCCATGGCGCGCTGCGCGATCTCGGTGAACGAGAAGCAGGAGATCACCATGGTGTTGGTGAAGTTGTCGCGCGTGGTGTTGACGTAGCGTCCGGACAGCTCGCGCGGATCGGAGAACGCCAGCGCGTGGACGACGAAATCCAAGCTGCCCCACTTCTCCTTGATCTTGGCGAAGACGTTGTCGACGGTGGCGAGGTCGAGCACGTTCACGGGCTCGATGATCTCGGCACCGATGGATTGGGCGAGCGGCACGGCGCGGCGGCCGAAGGCGCCGTCCTGGTAGCTGAAAGCCAGCTCCGCCCCTTGCCCGTGGAGCGCGCGGGCGATGCCCCAGGCGATCGAACGGTCGTTGGCGACGCCCATGATCAGGCCGCGCTTGCCCGCCATCAGCGGACCCGGTTTCGTGACATCAAATTCGGCCATGGACGACCTCACACTCGCATCAAAATTACGGCCGATGTCGAACCAGCCGCGTCCGTTTCTATGAACCCTCATGCCGGGTACCGCTCAGGAGGCCATGGCCTCAACCCGCGGAACCTGCAGGAAATCAGCCGTTGTATCGGTTAAAGATCAAACTGGCATTTGTCCCGCCGAACCCGAAACTGTTCGACATGACACAGTTAAGGCTCGCGTTGTCGATACGCGCCCGCACGATCGGCATATCCTCGAACGCGGGGTCCAACTCCTCGATGTTGGCGCTCTCGCAGATGAAGCCGTTGTTCATCATGAGAAGAGAGAAGACGCTCTCCTGTACACCAATGGCGCCGAGGGAATGTCCCGTGAGGGACTTGGTCGCTGAAATCTTCGGGATCTCCTGGCCGGCGAACACCTCGCGGATGGCCTCGATCTCCTTGAGGTCGCCGACCGGGGTCGCGGTCGCGTGCGGATTGATGTAGTCGATCTTGCCCACGCCCTTGCCGTCCAGACCTTTCATGGCGAGGCGCATGCAGCGGGCCGCACCTTCGCCCGACGGGGCGACCATGTCGTAGCCGTCGGAGGTGGCGCCGTAACCTATGATCTCGGCGTAGATCCTGGCGCCGCGCGCCTTGGCGTGCTCCAGCTCCTCGAGCACCAGCACGCCGGCACCGCCCGCGATCACGAACCCGTCGCGGTTCTTGTCGTAGGCGCGGCTCGCCTTCGCGGGCGTATCGTTGTAGCGCGAGGACATGGCGCCCATGGCGTCGAACAGCACCGACAGCGTCCAGTCGAGCTCCTCGCAGCCGCCGGCGAAGATGACGTCCTGCTTGCCCCATTGAATGAGCTCGGCCGCGTTGCCGATGCAGTGCGCCGACGTCGAGCAGGCCGATGAAATCGAGTAGTTGACGCCCTTGATCTGAAAGCTCGTCGCGAGCGCGGCGGAGGGACCAGAGCACATGGCTTTCGGCACCTCGAAGGGGCCGACCTTCTTGGGATCCTTCTCGCGCGTGGTGTCAGCGGCCCAGACGATGGCGCGCGTCGAGGGACCGCCCGATCCCATGATGATACCGGTGCGCTCGTTGACGACGTCGCCGGTCTCGAGGCCCGCATCGCGGATGGCCTGGTCCATGGCGATGTAGTTCCAGCCCACGCCGGCTTCCATGAAGCGCTTGGGCTTGCGCGGCACCTGGGATTCCCAATCGAGCTTGGGGTCGCCGTGCACCTGGCAGCGGAAGCCGAGCTCGGCGTACTTGTCGGCGCGGACGATGCCGGACTTGCCCTCTCTGAGAGAGGCGAGCACCTCCTGGGTCGTGTTCCCGATGGAGGACACGATACCCATGCCGGTGACGACCACACGTCTCATCGAGAACCCCTTCCTCACCCACCTGCAGAGATGCCGAATACCGCATTATAAGCGAATTGCGGTTTATCTGGCGGCCGGCACTTCCCCTGCCTCGAACAGACCGACGCGCAGGTCGGTCGCAGTATAGATCACCTGGCCGTCGGCCTTCATCGTTCCATCGGCGATGGCCAGCTTCAGCCGCCGCAGAATGACGCGTTTCAGATCCACGACGTATTCGACCTT
>JAFKKW010000387.1 GCA_017304275.1 Hyphomicrobiales bacterium
CACACGGCGACCGCGACGAGCAGCCCGACGATCTCGAGTTCCACCATCCGCACACCCCCGATCGAGCGCGCCCGGTCGTGATCGAATGCCTTACGCGCCGCACCGACAGGGTGCAGAGCGATCCAGCTAAATTACTGGTGCCGAAGCAAAAATTCGGGGCGGCGCGAACGCGCCACCCCGAATCTCTTCTCCCTAGACTTGGGCCCTAATTCTGTTTGTCCGGGCGAACTGGACCCCCCTCAACCCGGTGCGTGCGACAATGCGTGCACTGCCTTCGGCTGTCAAGAACGCAAGCTCAGGCAACGGGCTTTTCTGCCCGTGTAATCCTCTCGATGAGGCTCGCCCGGCGGTCCGTTTTCTTAGCCGGAGCCTCGCCGTCGGCGGCCGTGCCCGAGGCGGTGCCGCCGTTCTGCCCACTGCCGGTCTGGCTCTCCCGGACCGTGGTGGCAGCGGCTCCATCGAGCGCGCGCAAAAAGCCGCTGACGCGGGCCGAATCCCGGGTTTCGCGGCCGCCCTGCGCGGGCGCGGCAGTGGCGGACTGCGCCGGACGCGATGGACGCGGCGCCGCGATGCGCTCGACGAGGGGTGTCTTGGCGCGCTCGGTGGGACGCTCGGCCGGCTCGTGGCGCGCTCCCGTCGTCTTGACCGTGCCAACGCCCAGGCGGCGCATCTCTTCCATGAAATGAGCGGCCTGACGCGCCAGCTTCTCGTTGGCGGTCGCGATCTCGGCGCGCAAGCGCTGGATGGTGCTCGCATGCTCGTCGGCCTGGGCCTGCAATGCAGAGAGGCGGGCGCGCATCGCAACCTTGCTCTCCTTGAGCGCGCGGTCGTCGGCATCCTCGGCCTCGTAGGTCGCGAGCGCGGCCTTGAGCTTGGCGATCTCGGCAGCCTGATCCTCGCCGGTCGCCTTCAGGGTGCGGATCTCCGCCTCGAGCGCCGTCTGGCCGGCGTGGCCGGCCTCCGCCATGCCGCGCGCAGACCGCAGCGCGTTCTCGGCGTCGACCAGATCCTTGCGCAGTCGATTGATCTCGGCCGTGAGGTCGACACCCGATCCCGCCGTGTCGCGCGCGCCGCGCACCGGCGTTTCCGCAGGCGCTTCCTTGAGCACACCGTCCTGAATTTGATCGGGGCGGGCGCCGGCGTTGGACAGGGTGCCCTGCAAGCGGCTGATAAGCGCCGACTGATCGCGCGTCTTGGCGCGCAGGGCCTCGATCTCGGCGCGCAGCGCCACCTCGCCGTCGAAGCGGGGATCGGACAGCGTCTCCCGGTTGCGCGCGGCGCGCGCCGCCATGGTGGCTTTCAACCGGTGGAGCTCGTCGCGCTGCTGGGCATTGATCTGGGTTGCCTCCTCGAGCGCCTGCGACTGGCGCCGGGACGCCTGCGTGAGGTTGGTGATCTCGTTATCGCGGCGCTGCAGCAGGCTCTTTGCCTCGCCCAGACGGAACTCGACCTTCGGCATCCGCTCGGCGATGGTCTGCTCCAGGACGCGGCGGGCGTTCTCGTGCTCCTCGAGCAAGGTCCTCAAGCGCTCCGCCTCGCCTTCCAGCTCGCTGATGGCGGCGTCGCGGCGGTTGAGCTCGACGCGCTGGCGGGCGGCGGAAAACGCAGCCTTCTCGACCTTCTGCTCGAGCTTGTGGATGGTGAGGGCGTAGGTGGCGCGCAGCCGATCCTTGTCGGCTGCGATCTCGGTCGACGACAGCGGCATGGTGGCGCGCAGCTCATCGGTGGCGATGCGCGCCGAGCGGCGGCCGTAGAACGGCGCCAGCAGGAAGCCGATGAGGCCTGCCGTGAAAAACCCGAGGGCGACCAGCATGGCCGACTGGATGGTGATCACCGGCGCATCCCCGGAGTCACTCCTCTTTCATTCCCGATCCGCGGACGGTTGGCGTTCGCCCGCGCATGCGCAAAGAGACTGCGCAAGCGCGTCCGACGAGCGACTTAATCTGCCCCCGGCATCGGGCGCAAGTGTGTCGCGCGCAAAACGGATTCGTCTCCACGTTATAGCGGATTCCAGGTCGGCGAGCGGGTATACTTCAGGTACCCGACGTTGGCCCCGAGGCGGACACCGACCCCCGAGCGGATGACCCCAAGCGTGATAGGGCCGTAGGTCTGAAACTGCACGCTAAGACCGCCGATGAAATAGGCAGATCCCTGCACCCCGCCAAATCTGTGATAGATTTCCGAGGGATCGTGCAGATTGTAGACAAGCACCATCGCCTTTGAGCCTTCGGCGCCGGCGTCGTAGCCGACCGACGGGCCCTGCCAGAAGACCTTATGGTCGCCGGCATCCTTGGTGTAGAGCATGCCCTCGCCGTAGCGCAGCCCGACGACGAACGCGCCGCCCGCGTCCTCGCCGAGGATGTAGCCGTTCGGGCGGCCCTGGCTCTGGAACACGTACTCGACCGCCTTGCCCAACCCCTGGCTGATGGCGCCGAAGAAGCCGTGTCCGGCGGCGATGATCTCGTTCTGATCGTAGGTTCCGCGATTTTCCGGCGGCGGCGGAGGGCCGTCGCGATAGGCACCCTCGCCGGGCGGCGGAGCATAGGGCTCGCCATAGCCGCCCCTGCCGCCGTCCTCGACCGGGCGGCCGGGATCGCTATAGCTGTCGTTGCGGCTCTGGCGCGGCGGCACGTAGGCGTCGTTCGCACCGTACGCATCGCGTGAGGGCGAATAGGCGTCGTTGCTGCCGCCACCGTATCCCGAGCCACCGCCGCCCCGGCTCGGCGCATAGGACTCGTTGCCGTAGCTGCCGTTGTTCGCCGCATACCCGCTGCCGCCGTAGCTATTCGAACCGTAGCTTCCGGCACCGTTCGAGTCGTATCCGCTGCCGCTCGATGAATAGCCGCCGTTCGACGACTGGTAGTCGTTGCGCGGGGTCGTGTAGGTGCCGTTGCGATAGCTTTCCGGGCTCCACTCCTGGGCCACGGCGGGGGAGACGAGGAGCATCAGCGCCGCGCCCGCAAGCGCTGTAAGATGGCGCGAACGACGATTCGTGGTCATGGGTTTTTGAAATCCCTTGGGGTGGCGCAGCCGCTGCAAGAGCTTGCAAACGGTGCGCAAAATTCGAACCGAACCCAGACTGATCCTTGCTTCAAAGTATTACCAAAGTGTGGCTGCATGGCGGCCTAGCGCGCCCTGCGCGTACGCGAACATGCGCAAGGCCTGGAGATGATTCGCGAATCTCACGACGCGCAATCTTTGCATATCGACCGTCACGCACGACCCCGCCGGCGCGCGCTGATTCGGATTTCGCATCAAGGCTTGCGCCGTCGCGCGCCGCGTGGCCAGCAAGACTCATTTGCGTGCGAAAATTCAAGCCGATGGTGGCTTGCGGGTTGCCAGCCTTTGCAGATGGCGGGGTGGCGTGTAATCAAAGACACGGTCGTGACAGGGGCATGACCGCCGTTTCGATCGCGGCTCATCATTCGCAATCCTGGCCGCGGACCGGCGCGCCGCGGCAACGTCACTCCAGGGGGCATTCTTCATGACTGACGCATCGCAGCGCGTCCATCCCACCGATCTCGAGCTCGCCGCTCTGATCTCGAGCAAGATCTGCCACGATGTCATCGGTCCCGTCGGCGCCATCTACAATGGGCTCGAAATCCTCAACGAGGACGACGACGCCGAAGCGCAATCCTACGCCCTCTCCGTCATCCGCAACGTCACCGAGCAGGCGTCGGCGCGGCTGCAGTTCGCGCGCTTCGCGTTCGGGGCCGCGGGATCCCAAGGCGCGCAGATCGACCTCGGCACGGCCGAGCAGATCTCGCGGGGCTACATCGGCAACGGCAAGCACAAGCTCGCGTGGCAAGGGCTTGCCGGGTACATGTCGAAGGACAAGGTCAAGGTGCTCCTGAACCTCGTCGCCATGGCCGTCACCGCGCTGCCGCGGGGCGGCGACATCGAGGTCGTGATGCAGGGGACGACGGAAACGCCGAGCTTCGTCTTGCGCTGCCGCGGCACGGGCGCGCGCGCGCCGCAGCACCTGGGGGAGTTCATTTCCGGCGAAGGCGTGCCCGCGCTCGATGCGCTCACCATCCAGGCTTACTATACGTGGCGCCTGGCACAGGCCGCAGGCATGACGCTCTCCATCATCAAGGACGGCGCCGACGTGCTGCTCTCCGCGCTCCCTTAACGCGTTCTGTTCACGGTGGTTTCTTCTCCTCCGCTGCCTCGAGCGGCGCTCGGCGGGCTCTTGCCACAGCTTCCGCGTGCAACCTTCAACCAACCGTTAACTCCTTTAGATCACAAAGGACTTAGCAGTCCGTACATAAGTTGCGTGTCGCACACGTACGACGCGATCTGCTTTCCTCACTCACCGGCCCCGGAGTTTCAGTCACCCCATGAAACGCTGCCTGATCGCGGACCAGTCGGAAATCATTCGCAAGGTCGCCCGGCACTATCTCGAGGAACTGTCGCTCGACGTGCTCGAAGCGGACACGGCCGACAAGGCTCTTGCGCTCTGTCGCGACAACAAGATCGAGGTGCTTATCCTCGACTGGCGCCTGCCCGGCATGACAACGGTGGAGATCCTGTCGGCGCTGCGGTTCGCAGGCGGCGCCAAGCATCGCCCGCTCATCATCTACGCCACGTCGGAAAACAACCCGACCGAGATCTCGCGGGCGTTTTCCGCGGGCGCGGATACCTACATGATGAAGCCGTTCGACCACAGCGCGTTTCTGGATACGCTGACCAGCACCGGCCTCGCCGCCTGATCCACCGCATTTTTTCTCATGAATTGCCGGGGCGGACATCTGCGCGTCTGGCTTCGCGCCCGCGCACTTGCTAAGCGTCGCTATCCTCGTTTTGATGATAGAGACCATCCTTGCTGCGCGTCGAGCATCTCAGAATCGGATCGTTGCCGCCGCTCTCCTTCAACGTGTCGAACGGGGAATGCCTGGCCATCGAAGGCCCGTCCGGGTCCGGCAAGACCCGCATCCTGCGCGCGATCGCCGACCTCGATCCGGTAGACGGACAGCTTTTCCTCGACGGCGCCGAGCGGCGCGAGATGGCCCCGCTGGCCTGGCGGCAGGCGGTGCGCTACGTGGCCGCCGAGCCGGGCTGGTGGACCGATACGCCGCGCGGCACGCTGCCTGAAGTCGCGGGCTCGCGCGCCCGCGTCGTGCGCCTGCTGGCGGCGCTCGGGCTTTCGGAGGAGGAGCTCGATCGCCCGGTCAGCGTGCTGTCGACCGGGGAACGGCAGCGGATCGCCCTCGTTCGCGCGCTCGTCGACGAGCCCAGCGTGCTCCTGCTCGACGAACCGACCGCAGCGCTCGACGTCGGGGCGACGGCGCTCGTCGAAGAGCTCGTCAAGTTCCAGCTTCTGGCCGGGCGCAGCGTGCTGATCGCGAGCCACGACGCGGGCCTGATCGGCCGTCTCGCGCACACGCGCCTGCAACTTGCGCCCAGCAGCCGTTCGTCCAACGCCGCCCGGACCTCGCCGCCATGACCTACGTTCCTCTCGAGATCCCGGACCTCGTACTCGCGGCGCTGCTGCTGATCGCCAATGGCGCGGTGTCGTTCTGGTTCCGGCTCGGCCTCGAGCGCTCACTTGCCATCTCGGCCCTGCGCATGGTGCTGCAGCTTTCCGTCGTGGCGCTGGCGCTGCGCTTCATCTTCGCACTCAACTCGCCGCTCTGGACGATTGCGTTCGCGCTCTTCATGGCGGCGGCGGCGGCCTACGAGGTCGTCTCGCGGCAGGAGCGCCGCGTCAGCGGCGGGCTCGCATTCGCACTCGGCGCCGGGGCGCCGTTCTTCGCCGGACTCATCGCCACGCTGTTCGCGACGGCGATCGTGATCGGGCCGGATCCCTGGTATGCGCCGCGCTATGTGCTGCCGCTGTTCGGCATGATGCTCGGCAACGCGCTCTCGGGAACGAGCCTCGTGCTCGATGCGATGACCTCGGCGGCCGTGCGGGAGCGGGCGGCGATCGAAGCGCGCATCGCGCTCGGTGCCGGGCGGTTCGAGGCGTTCGATGCCATCCTGCGGCGCGCGCTGACGACCGGGCTCATGCCGATCGTGACGGCGATGGCAACGACGGGCGTGGTCGCTTTGCCGGGGATGATGACGGGGCAGATCCTGGCCGGCATCGATCCCGTCTCTGCAGCCAAGTATCAGGTGATGATCATGTTCCTGATCGCCGGGTCGACCGGGGTCGCGGTGGTGGCGGCCGGGCTCGGCTCCGTCCTTCTTCTTACGGATGAGCGCCACCGCCTGCGCCTCGACCGGCTGGCGCAGAAATAATCTCTGCCGCGCAGGGCTCACCTCGTCAGGGTTCACCTCATCAAATGAAACGGCCCCGGACCGAAGTCCAGGGCCGCCTGTCATTCGACCGGACGCCCGTGTTTATGGCGTCGGTGAAACCGGCGCGACGGGAACCGAGGCGGAGGCCTCAGGCGCCGTTGTTGCCGGCGTCGTCGAGGACGTCGTCGTCGAAGACGTCGTCGTCGAAGACGTGGCCGTCGGATCGGCGGCCGGAGCCGCTTGCTGCTGCTGCGCCATCGCGGCGGCTGCGCGTTCCGCGGCCTGGGCCGCGCGCTCCGCTGCGGCGGCTGCCCGCTCGGCTGCGGCTGCAGCGGATTCGGCGGCGGCAGCGGCGGCCTTGCTCGCTTCGTCGGCCGGCGCGGCGGCCGGCGGCTCGATGGCGGCGGGCGCTACGGCGGCGGCGGCTGCGGCAGCCGTGGGCGGAACAGGGATGGTCCCGGTCTCGACCGTCGCCTCAGCGGCGGGTGCTACCTCGGCCGCCTTTTCCTCGACCTTGGTCTCGTCGGGTTTGGTCTCAGCTTGCTTGGGTTCTTCCGGCTTTGCCTCAGATGCCGTCTCGGCCGTCTTGGCCTCGGACTTCTCCTCGGGCTTGCTCGTTTCGGCGGCCTTTTTCTCCGGAGCGCTCTCGCTCTTTGCAGCGGCTTCCTTCTTCTTCGGCTTGTCGGCCGTCGAAGCGTCCTGCTGCTTTGCCTTGTTGACGTCCGGACCCCAGCAGACGGTCGCCGAAGCGGTGCAGGTGTGCTCGTCGACGACGATCAGGTTCAGGAAGAGCTCGCAGCTCACGTCCTTCTTGCCGACCGTATATTTATCGATGCCCTGCTCCGCGGCCCAGGTCGCGATGTGCTTGTCGAGCAGATCCTTGGAGTCGCGAGTCGGGCCTTCCTTGCCGTAGTCGTTGACCGTGAAGCCCATGCGCTTACAGCCTGCCAAGGCCGGATGGGCGAAGGCAAGCGCACCGGTCAGCGCGGTGGCAAGAGCAATCCTGGACACGAAACCCATCAAGGTTCTCCGTAACGGCCGAAGATCATTTGGTCTTGCTGCTGCTATAGCCGTGTAACGGCAGCATGCCTAGCCCACTTGGCCACATTATGCGCAGCTTTAACTAATGGGCTAAAATACTTATCGACGATATCCTCTGCGACAGCGCTTCCGTCACACGCCAGCGTTAAGCGGCTTTTCTGCTCTCGATCAGATTTGCGCGGCCACGCTCGTAATGCACATCTCGCGCTACCGGTAAAACGAGACGCCGCGCCCTCGGGAGGCGCGGCGTGCGAATCCCTCCGTCGTGGCGGGATCAGAGCTTGCAGATCGTGGCAGAACCGCGGCAGGTCCAGCCCCACGAGCCGCCCTGCTTGCAGCTGTAGGAGCGCGGACCGAACGAATAGCCGGGCAGATTCGCAGCCGCGCCGACCTTGTTGTTCGAGCCCATCCACGCAGCCCAGGCGCCCCAATCGACGGCCTGAAGAAGAGCTTCATCAACCTGCAGCTTCGCGTCCTGCTGGCTTCCCGCCTCGCCAATCGCACCCTTCTTGACACAGGACTTGGCCTCGGCCGAAGCCGTCATGGCCGCAAGGCCCGCAACGGCCACGAGCGCCGTCGTCAAACGCACAGCTTTAAACATCGCTCTCAATCTCCCTGGAAAATACGAGCAGTTCGTGCGCGCGGCAGAACCGGGGGGACTCTGCCCGACTTAGGGGGCGCTGCCCATCCGTCTTTCACAGGAAATAGATCGTTGCGTGCGATTTTCCGTTGCTCGTTGCCGGGCAACAACTGGCGTCAGTTCGCCTGCTGCAAGTTCACGGCCTTGGGGCCTTTTCCGCGCTTGTCGGGCTCGGTGTCGAAAGAGATGCGCGTACCCTCAGCCAGGGCTCCGACGCCCGAGCTCTCGATCGCGGTGACGTGGACGAATACGTCCTTGCCGCCATCGTCCGGCGTGATGAAGCCGTATCCCTTCTGATCGTTGTAAAACTTGACCGTTCCAACTTGGCGCATCGCAACTCTCCAGGTGCCCGCGTCACTCAGGGGGCCGGCGGGAGAGCGGGCTATGCTCCAGCCGGGCAGGCCGTCATCACCTTCGACGCGTCGGAGACATCGATTTCTTCGAGAGCGCGGTTCTCAGCACGGCAATCCCAATCGAACCTCGGGCCCGTCTCGCTCGGCGGTCACGCCGGCCGATGCTTGTCGTGCATGCCGGCACGACAGCGCGCAAAGTATTCCGAAAAGCGCGGCGCCGTGCAACCCAAAGCTGGCTTTCAGCGTCTGCGAAATATGCGGATCACGCGGATGTTACGCGCTCGCCGGTGAGCCAGACGATGCGGCTATTTGCGCCCGCGCCAAGCGCGAACCGCGCGGCGAGATACGGAAGCAGAACCGTAAGTTTTTGCTCCAAGGTAAAGGGCGGATTGAGGATAAGGAGACCGGTTGCCACGAGCGGTCCGT
>JAFKKW010000388.1:0-8672 GCA_017304275.1 Hyphomicrobiales bacterium
CTTCACCTTGTCCTCGTTCAGCTCGATCTGCTTGAACTCCTGCGCCGCCGCCCCCAGCGCTACGCCCGCGCTTAAGCCGAGAACCAGCGCCAACGACTTAAGACGTGAAAGAAACAGTCTCATAGGGCGTAACCTCCCATTCCCATATCAGCGTTGCCTCCTCGGCGCGTCGCGATTGCCGAACCTAAGATCAAAAGTGAGACGGATCTAAGAACGGACGCCGGACCTCACACCCGTCGCAGCACGCCTCCCAGAGCGTCCAAGTCCGCGCGCGAAACCCGCGCGAAAGCGAGAGATACGTCGCATGAATTGGGCTACACCGGCAGGCCAGCGTCGGCAACAACCATAAACTCCGAAGGGCCCGATGCCGGAAGAGGCCGTTTGGCAGCCAGCCGATGCGGTATTTTATTACCTCATATGTGGTTTTATTTTACCGTATGATGTAATTCGTTGTATTTATTGATTTATTTATTTCTTTCTGCGAATTGACGGCATGGTGCGCATCACGTAGAGAAGCACACTTCACATCCGGCGCAGGATCGCTGCCGGTCCTTCAAACACCAGGCAGGAGCGCTTCCCGCCATGAAGACATTCGTCGCCAAGCCCGGCGAAGTGGAAAAGAAGTGGGTGGTGATCGACGCCGAGGGTCTCGTCGTCGGCCGTCTCGCCACCATCATTGCCACGCGCCTCAAGGGCAAGCACAAAGCCATCTACACGCCGCACGTCGACTGCGGCGACAACGTCATCGTCGTCAATGCGGAGAAGGCCGTCTTCACCGGCAAGAAGCACGACGACAAGGTCTACTACCGCCACACCGGCTATGCCGGCGGCATCAAGGCGACGACGCCGCGGCGCATCCTCGAGGGTAAGTTCCCCGAGCGGGTCATCGAGCTTGCCGTCGAGCGCATGCTCGCGCGCGGCCCGCTGCAGCGCAAACTGATGCGCAATCTCAAGATCTACAAGGGTGCCGAGCATCCGCACGCGGCGCAGACGCCGACGACGCTCGACATCGCGAAGCTCAATCGCAAGAACTCGAGGGCATAAGCCATGGTGCAGGAAACCAAGTCCCTGGACGACCTCGGCGCCCTCAAGGGCGCGACAGCCGCAGAGGCTCCGGTCCACGTTCAGAAGCTCGACAGTCTCGGCCGTGCCTACGCCACCGGCAAGCGCAAGGACGCGGTCGCCCGCGTCTGGATCAAGCCGGGCAAGGGCGTGATCACGGTCAACAAGAAGGACTACAAGCAGTATTTCGCACGCCCCGTGCTGCAGATGCTGCTTCAGCAGCCGCTCGCCGCAGCCAACCGCGCGACGCAGTTCGATATTTTCGTGACGGTCGCGGGCGGCGGGCTTTCGGGCCAAGCCGGCGCGGTGCGCCACGGCATCTCCAAGGCGCTCACCTACTACGAGCCCGAGCTGCGTGCCGTGCTCAAGAAGGGCGGCTTCCTGACCCGTGATAGCCGTACCGTCGAGCGCAAGAAGTACGGTCGCATGAAAGCACGCCGCAGCTTCCAGTTCTCGAAACGCTAACGCAACCGCGGCGTTTTGGCCAAATACCTACAGCCCGCCCCCTAAGGCGGGCTGTTTTGCTATGGCGCACTTGACGAAGCTCTAAACCACCACCTAATGGCTGCTTGTTCAGGACCGCTTGGCTGGGGATTTAGAAAACGATGCTGCAGTGGCTATCCGATCACGCGGTCGAACTCGTCAACATCATCATCATCGACCTCACGCTCGCCGGCGATAACGCCATCGTCGTCGGCATGGCCGCCGCGCGGGTCGCGCCGGCGCTGCGCGCCAAGGTGATCTTCTGGGGCATCGCGGGCGCCGTCGTGCTGCGCGTCCTGTTCTCGGGCGTCGCCGTGCAGCTCCTGCAGATCATCGGCCTTACGCTCGCCGGCGGCCTTCTGCTCCTGTTCGTCTGCTGGAAGATGTACCGCCAGCTCGTCGAGGGCAACGAGCATTCGATCGACGAGGTGGAAGCGCAGGTGCACTCGACCACGCGCCCTCCCGGCGAAGTGGGCTTCTGGAGCGCGCTCTGGACCATCATCATCGCCGACGTGTCGATGTCGCTCGACAACGTGCTGGCGGTGGCCGGCGTTGCCCAGGGCGCGCAGGAGCCTGTGCCGGTGCTCATCATCGGCCTCGGTCTCGCGATCATCCTGATGGCAGTCGCCTCGACCTACATCGCCAAGCTGCTCGCCAAGTATCCGTGGATCGCCTGGATCGGGCTTTTCATCATCCTGTGGGTCGCGCTCGACATGATCTACACCGACAGCCACAAGATCACCTGCGCAGCCTACGGCGTCGGCTGCTCCGAGACCCTGTGGCACGCCGTGTTGCACCGGCTCGGCCTTGGACCCGGCGGGGGCGGCTGATGGGCGCGCAAGTCTTCATCGACGGCGAAGCGGGTACGACGGGACTCGAGATCCGGGAGCGGCTCGCCGCGGAGACATCCATCCGGGTGGCGAGCATCGCGTCCGAGGCGCGCAAGGATCCGGAGGCGCGCCGCGCACTCATGGGCGAGGTGGACCTCGTCGTTCTTTGCCTCCCCGATGCAGCTGCCATGGATGCGGTCGCGCTCGCGGAGCAACTCGGCAACCGCGCGCCGCGCATTGTCGACGCCTCGACCGCGCATCGCGTGGCGGAGGGCTGGGTGTACGGCTTCCCGGAGCTCGACGCGGCGCAGGCCGACGCGATCCGCTCGGCGCAGCGCGTTTCCAATCCGGGATGCTATCCGACCGGCGGCATCGCGCTTATCCGCCCGCTCATCGACGCGGGGCTGCTGCCCGCCGACTACCCGATCACCGTCAATGCCGTGTCCGGCTATTCGGGCGGCGGCAAGTCGATGATCGAAGCCTATGAAGGCACGCATACCGCTCCCCTGTTCGAGCTCTACGGCCTCGGCCTCGCGCACAAACACGTGCCCGAGTTGCAGCGCTACGGCGGGCTTACACGGCGGCCAATCTTCGTGCCGTCGGTCGGCAACTTCCGCCAGGGGATGCTGGTCAGCATTCCGCTGCACCTCGACACGCTGCCGGGCGCGCCCAAGGCGGCCGACCTGCAAGCCGCGCTCGAAGCGCACTACCGGGACGCTTCCCGCGTGCGCGTGGTGCCGGCGGCCGAGACCGCGCAGCTCGGCGGGCGGATCGATGCCCTGGCGCTCAACGGCACGGACCAGCTCGAGCTCTACGTGTTTGCCAACGAGGCCCAGCGGCAGGCCGTACTGGTCGCGCGGCTGGACAACCTCGGCAAAGGCGCCGCGGGCGCTGCCGTGCAGAACATCAAGCTGATGCTCGGGCTTTGACGACTGTCCCGCGCGGAACTGCGGATATTTGAACGCTGGGGCACTCTGTGCGGCAGGAAAGCCGAAGGAGGGCCTCGCCATGATCCTGCTCACACTCGTCGTTCTGATCGGAGGCGTTTTCACGATTGCCGTGATCGCATCCGAGCGTCATTTCAGCCATCCGCGCCGCCGGGGCTGAACGCTCGGCTCGCGCCCGATCACGCGCGTCGGGAGACCACGTGCAGGTGGCGCACCGCCAGCACGAGCAGGATCGCCGCGCACGCCTGGTGCGCGATGCCGAGCCCGAGCGGCACGGCTTCGAGCAGCGTCCAGATGCCGAGCGCGGCCTGCCCGAGCACGCCCGCCATCAGCAGGCCGGCCGAGGTGCGCGCTTCGCCCGTCGCGTCGGAAGCGAACGTGCGCCAGCTTTCCACGGCGACCAGTATCACCACCAGATAGGCGATCAGCCGGTGGTTGAACTGCGCCGTCACCGGATTCTCGAACGGGTTGTGCCACCAGGGCTCGATCGTCATCAGATCGTAGGGGATGAGCGTGCCGCCCATGCTTGGCCACGTGTTGTAGACGAGGCCGCCCTTGAGGCTCGCGACGAAGGCGCCGAGCACGACCTGCAGAAAGATCACGCCGACGATCACAAGCGCGAGCCTCCTCAGTCCGTGCGAAGCGCGCTCGTCCTTTTCAGGAACACCCAGCTCGAAAGCGAGCCACACGACCAGCGCGAGGATCAGGAAGGCGACGGTGAGATGTAATGCCAGGCGGTACTGGCTCACGTCCACGCGGTCGACGAGACCGGATTTCACCATGTACCAGCCGATCGCGCCCTGCAGGCCACCCAGTGCCAGCACGCCGGCGAGCTTCACGCCGTAGCCCGGCCGCAGCGCGCCCAGGAACCAGAACACCGCGAGCGGCAGCGCGAAGGCAAGCCCGATGATGCGGCCCAGGAACCGGTGACCCCACTCCCACCAGTAGATGGCCTTGAAGGCCTCGAGCGACATGCCCTTGTTGACGAGGTGGTACTCAGGGATCTCCTTGTATTTGGCGAACGCCTCCTGCCAGTGGGCGTCCGTCAGGGGCGGAATGGCGCCCAGGATTGGCTGCCATTCGGTGATGGAGAGGCCGGAGTCCGTCAAACGCGTGGCACCGCCGACGGTGATCATCGCCAGCACGAGCGCTGCGACGAAGAACAGCCAGAGCCGCACGGCACGATCCCAAGATGCCGCCCGCGCGTGTGCCTTACCGTCCAGTGTGCCGATTGCCGTCATGCGCTTTTTTTCCCGCGTTTTGCCCAGGTGTGATACGGCCAAGCGGCGTCCCGATCAATGCGATCATCCGGCGCTGCCCGTCCCTGAGGCTTCACACCTTAAGGGGCAGGAATTGCTCGAATTTCAGAGATCCATGCCGCTCCGTACCCGCAAATTCGTCGGCGCCATCGCGCTTCTCGCCTTCCTGGCGGTCTATGCGCTCGCAGCCATGATGGTCGCGGTCGTGCTGCAGGTGAGCGCGAGCAAGCTGGCAGAGATCGTCTACTACCCGCTGGCCGGGTTGCTGTGGCTGCCGCCCGCCATGTGGCTGGTCAGATGGATGCAGCGCCCGGACGTGTAGCGGCGCCCCGCGCGGCGCCTTCCGGCGTGCGCCGCCCTAGCCAGCCGCCGAGACGACGGCGCACGGCGCTAGCGGCATCGAAAATAAGGAACGGCACGCCGGTCATCATGACCGACACGTAACGCGCCTTCTGGAAATCGCCGTTGAGCGAGATGCGCGGCAGACCGGTCATGATGGGCTCTGCCCGCAGCACGTCCTTACGCGTCGTGACCGCGGTCTCGAGGCCCAGCGACGCGGCGATCTCGAAGTCCCGCTCACCCGCGCTCGTCTCGTCGCCGTAGGGGAAGCTGAAGTGGCGGCAGGGGCGCTGAAGCTCGCGCTCGATGCGGGTCACGCTGTCCGCGATCTCGTTCAACGCCTCGTCCTTCGGCAACTTCGCCACGGCGAAGTGACGGCACGTGTGGGCGCCGATGGTGACGAGGGGATCGGCGGCGAGCGCCCGCAACTCGTCCCAATCCATGACGAGATCGCTGCAGAGCGCGGACGCGTCGTAGCCAACCTGAGCGGCGATCTCGCGTACCGTGGCGCGCAACTCGCTCTCGGAGCGGCGGCGCAGCGACCAGTAGATTTCATCGAAGGCGCGATTCTTCTCGTCGGGCGTGCGCGTTGCAAAAGTCCGCGCGATGCCGTCGAGACCGACGCGAACCTCGTTCGCCCTGCTGATGGCGGCTACGAGGACCAGCCACCACAGCTCGCCCTTCCCGTCGGGGTAGTCGGTCGGGATGTAGATCGCCATCGGCAGGTTGCGCCGCTTGAAGATCGGAAAGGCGAAGTCCCGATTGTCCCGGTAGCCGTCATCGAATGTGAAGCATGCGAAGGGACGCGTCGGACCGTCGGTCTTCAGGCGGCGTGTCGCTTCATCGAGGGAAACGATGTCGTAGCCGGCCTTGCGGACGGTCTCGATGGCCGTCTCAAGAAAATCCGGCGCGACCTTCAGGATGCGGTTCGGCTCGAACGGCTGCGGGGGCTCGGGGCGGACGTTGTGGAGCGTGAAGATCACGCCTTTGCCGCGCGTGCGCGGCGCCAGCAAGGCCGCGAGCCCCGTATAGTAGAGGCCCGACAGCGCCGCCTGCATCAGGGTCGTGGTCCAGCGCTGCATACGCGACCGCCTCCTTCAATCACCCGACGCGCGCGAGCTTGCGGCGCTCGCGACGAAGGTCGGAGTGGTCGAACGTGAGCAGCTCGATGCCCTCGACCTCGAAACCGAGGAACATGCTGGCTCCGTCGGCCTCGGCGCGCGCCTTCTCCTCGTCGTCGGCAACCAGCATCACGCCGCAGTCGAAGCGACCCTGGATGGCTTCAAAGAGACGCTGCGCGGGGCGCGTGCGCGCCACCACGAGGATGTGTTCATAAACGTCATCCAGGGCGTCGAGCAGGAAGCTGATGCTGTCGCTGTCGAGCGGCTCCTCCGGACTGTCGAGTCCGCGCCCGCACGGAATGAGGTGCACGTCGCTGTCGTCCAGCGAGCGGACCACATCCTCGAAGCGCGCGCGCCCGTCGATCAGCTCGTTGAAGCCCGGCCAGGTCGGCTGGTCCATGCGGCTCGATATGCCCTCGCCCGAGAGGTTCCAATCCACCATGATGACCGTGTGGCCCTTGTTGGCGATGGAGCGCCCAACGGCAGTGGCTTCGCGCGCGAGCGCAAACAGATTGTCGGAGCCCGTCAGAAGCGTTCGCGTTCCCGACGTTCCCCCCGTGTGCAACGCCACGATGCGAGCTGCCAGATCGTCCGCGGCTGCGATGTGGGCGACGTCCGGTCCATGCGCGGGTTCCGGGTCGGCCGAAAGGTTCGCCTCGCCGGGCTCTCCGGCGTTGGACGCGACCTCTGGCTCGGCGGCAACGTCGATCTCCGCGCTTTGCACAGGCTCCGCCAGCGCCTCGACCGCTCGCGCGGGCTCCGTCGGCTCGAACGCCGCGGGCTCCGGCAACGGATCCTGCGCCGGCTCGTCGGGCAGCTCCTCGAGCAGGGGATGGTGTGCCTGAGCCATCCGCCGTTGCGGGATGGGCAGCATGGGCTGATGCCGTTCACGGCGACGCTCCGCCTGCGGGCGCGCAGCTCCGCTCGCCACGCGTGCGCCGCCGAGCAGGCCGCGCGTGATGACGAGCGCGAGGCCGATCATCATCGTCGCCAAGGCGACGAGAAGTGCCGTTGCGCCCTTTCTCGGGAACACCGGCACGGCCGAGGGGCGGGCGCTGGAGACGATCTGCGCCTCGACCGGGATCGTGCGGCTGTCGTCGGCACGGACGCGGTTGGCCTCGAACTGGGCGCGCAGGCGGTCGAGCTCGGCGCGTTTCGACTTGGCGTCGGCCTCGAGGCTGCGCAGCTTCGCCTCCTCCGGGCCGGCAGTGACGATGCGGGACTTGATATCGGCGACACTCTTCTGGATCGCCTCCTCGCGCAGGGCGGCAACCCTCGCCTCCTTGCCGAGGCCGTCGACGATCTTTGCAACCTCCGCCGCGATCTGGCTCTTGAGTCCCTTGAGGTCGGCGGTGAGCTGACGCATGCGCGGATGGCCAGGCAACAACGTTGCGGACAGCTCCGAGATCTGCCGCTCGACGCGCACGCGGCTCTGCACGAGGTTCTGGATCAGCGGCGATTTCTGGATGTCGGCCAGCGTCTCGGCGCTGCCCAGCTCCTGCATCTCGCGGGCCTGCTTGGCGCGGGCTTCGGCTTCGCTGCGGGTGGCCTTGACGCGCGACAGCTCGGCGTTGAGCTCGGCGAGCTGCTGCTCGTTCAAACCGGTCGCCTGCTGGCCGCCCTTGAAGATGTTGGCTTCGCCGCGGAACTTCTCGACCGCGGCCTCGGCCGCGGCGGCCTCATCGGCCAGCTTGGCGATCTTCGGCTCGAGCGCCTTCTGAACCTCGTCGGTCTCGACGAGGCTCTGATGGGCGATGTTCTGGCGATAGGTCTCGGCGATGCGGTTGGCGACGGCGGCGGCCAGCTCCGGGTCGATGGAGCTGAAGCGCACGCCGATGAAGCGGCTCTCCTTGGGTGAATAGACCTCGAGGCGCTTGAAGTAGGCTTCGAGCGCGCGGGCCTGATCGCTTTCCGACTTCCTCGGCGCACCGATGCCGACGACCCGCAGCAGCGCCGACAAGGTGTCGGGCGACCCCTTGGCGCTGTTGAACTCCGACCGGTCGGCGAGCTTCATGTCGCGCACGATCTCCTCGCCGAGGTCCATGGACATCAGAGCGCGGACGTGGGTGTTGATGGCTTCCTTGTCCATGCGGACGCTGACGCTGTCGTTGGCGCCGTTGCGCGACGGATCCGTGAACGGATTGTTGGCGCTCTTCGATTCGATCGCGAGCTGGGTCTCGGACATGTAGCGGGGCGCCATCAGGGACAGCACGCCATAGGTCGCGGCTGCCGCCAGACCCGCCATCAGCGCCAGCCTCGGCAGGCTTCTTGCCGCGGATTGCCACAGCGAGCGCAGGTCTATGTCGTCAGGTCGATGGTATGTTGCTGGAGCCATTTCGCTTTCGTCCGGCGAATCCCTTGGCTTCGGGATACACGGCGTCGCGTTAGAATTTCCTTAAACTTCCCGAAATGGCGCGATCTCTAAGTTTTTCTTAACCCAGCCTCCCTAACAGTAATGCTCACGAATTCTTCCCAGAGCGGTGGCCATGCGCGTGCGCGCCCATTCCTTGACGATCCTTAGCTCCTGCCTGGCGGCACTGATGCTCGCCGGCTGCTCGCATGACCCCGACATGGTCATCTCGGCGGCGCTCGAAACCATGGGGCAGCAGGCCGAGACGGTGGTCATCGCCG
>JAFKKW010000388.1:8691-10459 GCA_017304275.1 Hyphomicrobiales bacterium
CCCCTTGGAAACGGCGTCGTTCCATCCCGTGGAGACGTTCGTCGAGACGGGCGGGCCTTACAGGCTCGACACCGGCGACAAGCTGCGCGTGTTCGTGTACGGGCAGCCCAACCTCTCGCGCGCTTACACCGTCGACCAGGAAGGCATGATCACCGTGCCGCTGATCAACGCGGTTCGCGCGCGCGGGCGCACCACGCGAGAGGTCGAGGACGTCATCCGCCATCGCCTCGGCAGCGAGTTCGTGCGCGATCCGGAGGTCACGGTCGACATTCTGCAGAACCGGCCGTTCTTCATCTACGGCGAGGTGCGGACGGGCGGGCAGTATCCCTACGTCTCTGGCATGACGGTCGAGACGGCCATCGCCATCGCCGGCGGCTACACGGATCGCGCCAGCACGCGCAGCTACCGCGTGACGCGCCGTCATGGCGGCTTCTCCGATCAGATCGAGGTGCCGGGCGAGTACCCCGTGCAGCCGGGCGATACGGTCTACGTCAACGAGCGGTTCTTCTGAGAGGGCCCGTGACCGACGCCCTCCAGCCCGCCACTCCTCCGCTTCGCATCCTCCACGTCATGCGCGCCCCTGTCGGGGGGCTGTTCCGGCATGTGCTGGATCTTGCGGGCGCGCAATCGCGGCGCGGGCACGCGGTCGGCATCGTCGCCGACAGCACCTCCGCGGACGCGCTCACGGTCGAGCGCCTCAACGGGATCGCACCGGCGCTGCGGCTCGGTCTTTCGCTGATCCCGATGAGCCGGCAGCCCGGCCTCGGCGATCTCGCGGCCGTGCGGCGCGTGGCCAAGATCGCCCGCGCGCTCGACCTCGACGTCCTGCACGGGCACGGCGCCAAGGGCGGAGCTTACGCGCGGCTGGCAAAGACCTGGCTTTCGGTTCGGGACCCCGCGCGTGTCCGCGTCTTCTACACGCCACACGGCGGGAGCCTGCACTACAAGCCGCATACCGCCGCCGGAATCGTCTTCATGGTGCTGGAGCGAATCATGGGGCGGATGACGGACGGGCTCATTTTCGAATCCGCTTACGCCAGCGACGCGTACACGCGGCTCGTGGGCGGCGGCGTCGCGCGCCGTATCATTCCGAACGGGCTTCAGCTGGAGGATTTCGTCGTACGCGCGCCCGCGGACGATGCGGCCGACTTTCTTTTCATCGGCGAGTTGCGCGCGCTCAAGGGAGTCGATGTGCTGCTCGCGGCGCTGGCGCGCATCGCAGCCGCCCGCCCCGTGCGTGCCGTGATCGTGGGCGGCGGCCCCGATGCCGAGACGTTCAAATGCCAGGCGCACGACCTCGGCCTCGATGGATCGGTGGTGGTATTTCCGGGCGCCATGCCGGCCCCCGAGGCCTTTCCGCGCGGGCGCTGTCTCGTGGTGCCCTCCCGGGCCGAGAGCTTTCCCTATGTTGTGCTCGAGGCCGGCGCGGCGGGAAAGCCGCTGATCGCCACGCGCGTCGGAGGCATTCCCGAGATCGTCGCGGGAACGGCGATGGAGCTTATCGCCCCCGGGTCGGTCGACGAGCTCGTGCGCGCCATGGAGCGCGTGCTCGCCGATCCCGCCGCTGCCGACGCCCGGGCGGCAGCGCTGCGTAACGTCGTGCAGCAGAAGTTTACGGTCGCGGCGATGACGGATGCCGTGCTCGACTTCTATCGGGCGCCCACTTCTCTGTGACGCTCGCGTTGCGGCGGGGGCTCCTGGGTCCCGGCTCTCGGCGCGGTGCGCCTCGGCCGGGATGACAGAGGGAAAGGGCCAGCGATGTCTCCCC
>JAFKKW010000163.1 GCA_017304275.1 Hyphomicrobiales bacterium
TCGTTGTACTCGAGCTGGACCGCCGCCGCGTTCGGCGTCGCCCGCGTCGTCAGCGGCATCCTGACGGTGCTGCTGGTCGTCATGGTCTCGGCCGGCGCGCTGACCCTGCTCGTCGGGCATCTCTACAACAAGACCGGCCCGCTGACCGTCAGCCAGACCGTCGTCATTCCCAAAGGCACGAGCTCGAACAAGATTGCCGACGAGCTCGAGGCGGAAGGCGTGGTGACGAGCCGCTGGGCCTTCATGATCAACTATCTCGTGCAGAGCCGGATGCACCCGGACGAGGTCTCGCTGAAGCACGGCGAGTATCTGTTCAAGCCGGGCGTCAGCATCCGCGAGGTGATCGAGACACTCTCCGAGGGCAAGTCGGTCCAATACAAGGTCACGATCCCGGAAGGCCTCACCAGCCAGCAGATCGTCGAGCGGCTGAAGACCGAGGAGAACCTCTCGGGAGAGGTCACGCAGATCCCGGCCGAAGGCTCCATCCTGCCCGAGACCTACAGCATCGAGAAAGGCATGTCGCGCCAGGAGCTGCTCGACCGCATGCAGTTTAAGCAGAAGCAGGTGCTCGAGCGCGCCTGGGAGCGTCGCCGCCCGGACCTCCCGCTGCAGACCCCGGAGGAGGCCGTGGTGCTCGCCTCCATCATCGAGAAGGAGACCGGCCGCGCCGACGAGCGCGAGCGCATTTCGGGCGTCTTCACCAACCGGCTGCGCAAGGGGATGCCGTTGCAGTCGGATCCCACCATTCTCTACGGCATTCACGGCGGCGGCGTGCAGTGGGGCAAGCCGATCCTTCAGAGCGAGAAGGAGACCAAGAACGCCCACAACACCTACCAGATGAAGGGATTACCTGCGACGCCGATCTGCAACCCGGGCCGGCCCGCGCTCGAGGCCGCGCTGAACCCGGCCGAGCACGGCGACCTGTTCTTCGTCGCCGACGGAACCGGCGGACACATTTTCTCGGCCACCCTCAAGGACCACAACGCCGCCGTCGTCAACTGGCGCAAGACCGAGAAGGAGATCCGCGCCCGTCAGGCCGCGAGCCAGGACACGCCGCAGCCCGCGGCCAATCCCGTGACCGAGCTTCCGAACCCGCCGGCCGAGGATGCAGCGCCCGGCGGCGCCAAGGCACGGCCCGTGGCCGCCACCGGCGAGCAGACGGGCCCGGCAACCGCTTCGAGCATTCCTCCTCCGGTCCGCAAGCCCAAGAAGCCCTGATCGCGCGGCGTTGAGCGCCGCCCGCAAAAGGCAACGCGTCGTCCCTCTTGCGGCGTTACGTGCGCGCGCGTACCTCTGTCGCGCGGAATGCGCCCTGTCCGCGAGCCTCACTGAGCGAACATCCGGATAACCACGATGACGATGCAAAGCATGACCGGCTTCGCCCGCAGCGACGGCGCGCTCGACGGCAGCGCGTGGCACTGGGAGCTGCGCAGCGTGAACAACCGCGGTTTGGACTTGCGACTGCGCCTTCCACCGGGCTTCGAGGCGCTGGAGCCCAAAG